>CAVQPP010000283.1:0-48137 GCA_963714445.1 uncultured Actinomycetota bacterium | reverse complement strand
AGTTGTGCGAACTTGGCGCCGCGGTCGATCAGCAGGTTGCGTACGGCCGCCGGGCCCTCGGTCACCAGGATGCGCACCGCTTCCGGGTCGCAGACCCCTGCGCCGGCGGTGAGCGTGTCGGCCAGGTGCGCTTCCGGCGAGTCGCCGATGCCGAGGGCGGCGGCTATGCCGCCCTGCGCCCAGCGAGTCGAGCCGTCGCCGGCTGCGCCTTGGTGACCAGCAGCACCGATCCGGCGTGCCTGGCGGCCAGCGCGGCGGTGAGCCCGGCGATGCCGGAGCCGACGACGACGGTGTCGGCGTACGTGGTCCACCCGGGTGCGGGAGCCAGCAGTCTCGATATGCGGATCATGACGCCTCGCCGGTGATGGTCAGGGGAACGTTGTCGATGAGCCGGGTCGCACCAATCTTCCCGGCGACCGCGAGGACGGCGTTGCCGGTGTAGTCGTCACGCACGTCGTGGAAGTCACCGGGATCGACCAGCGCGAGGTAGTCGAGCACGAGCGGCGGATCGGCTTTCGCGGCCTCGTCGAGCACGGCGCGCGCGGCGGCGCGAATCGCGGATGCAGTCGGCCGGGTCGCCCCCTCGGCCAACGCGCGGCTCAGCGCAAGCGCGGTCTGCCGCTCCGGCGCGGTCAAATACCGGTTGCGGCTGGAGAGCGCGAGGCCGTCCGGATCGCGCACGGTGCGCACGCCGACGATCTCGACCGGGAGGTTGAAGTCCAGCGCCATCCGTCGAATCATCGCCAGCTGCTGCGCGTCCTTCTGCCCGAAGTAGGCCACCTCTGGCTCGGTCAGGTGCAGCAGCTTGAGCACGACGGTGAGCATCCCGGAGAAGTGGCCGGGCCGGAACGCGCCCTCAAGCACTTCGCCCATCGGACCCGGGCTCACGCTGACCATCGGGAGTCCGCCGGGGTAGACCTCGGGCACTGTAGGCGCGAAGACGATGTCTACATCGGCTGCTTCGCACGCGCGCACGTCCTCGTCGAGGGTGCGCGGGTAGCTCTCGAAGTCCTCGCCGGGACCGAATTGCAGCGGGTTGACGAAGACGGTGACGATTACCGTCTTCGCGGCCTGCCGGGCCGCCTGGATCAGCGCGAGATGGCCGTCATGGAGCGCGCCCATCGTCATGACCACAGCGGTGTCGCCGAAGCGCCCGGCGCGGGCAGCCTCGAGATCGGCGCGGGTGTGCACGACCCTGGTCATCCGTCACATTCCTTTCGCGGGCGGCTCACTGAGCACGCCGAGCAACGGTTCGGCCTGTTCTGCGGTGAGCAGCCCGGCGGCCAGCGCCCGATCGGCGGTCAGCCGGGCCATCGCCAGGTACGCCGCACGCACCGGTCCGTGCGGCGCGACGCGGTCAAGCTCGGTCAGATGCGCGGCCACGGTACCGGCGTCGCCTCGCGCGACCGGACCGGTCAGCGCGGCGTCGCCGGATCGCAGGGCGTTGTCGAGGGCGGCCGAGAGCAGCGGCGCGAGCATGCGGTTAGGGTGCGCGACTCCGCTCGCGCGCAGCAGGTCCGCAGCCTGAGCCACCAGCGTGACCAGGTGGTTGGCACCCGATGCGAGGGCCGCGTGGTACAGCGGACGGCTTTCCTCGGCGATCCACTCCGGCTCGCCGCCCATCTCGACCACGAGCGTTTCGGCCATCGGCCGGAACTGCTCCGGCGCGGTCACCCCGAACGAGCAGCCGGATAGCCGAGCCAGGTCCACATCCGTACCGGTGAACGTCATCACCGGATGCAGCGCCAGCGGTAGCGCTCCGGCCCGGAGCACGGGTTCGAGCACGCGGATTCCGTAGCGCCCGGAGGTGTGAATGACGATCTTTCCCTGCCGGATCGCACCGGTCGAAACCAGCCCGGCGGTGAGCTGTTCGAGCGCGTCGTCAGGCACGGTAAGCAGCAGCAACTCGGCCTGAATGGCGACTTCCTGCGACGACAGCAGCGGCACGCCCGGCAGCATGTCCGCCGCTCGCTGGCGAGAACGCTCAGAGACCCCTGAAGCCGCGACGACGCTGTGCCCGGCCCGTGCCAACGCCGCGGCGAGCACCGGTCCGACGCGTCCGGCACCGATTACCCCGACGGCGAACCGACCGGGGCGGGAGGTGGTGGCAGCGTCGGGCGGCTGCGCCGCGTCTGCGGGCCACGCCCGCGAGGCGTCCACTCCTGTCTTCACCCCTCATCCCTTTTCCCGTTCCAGTCCCGCGACGGGGTACCGGACGTGGGACACAAGCGTACGCGCTCGAGCGGACACACGCCGTGGGACGGGTCGAGCCTGCACGAGCCGCTTAAGCGGGAGACAGTGCTCAATGTGACACTCCACGATGCTCAAAGCCGAGCAGTAATGCGGGACAATAGTGATCATGTCGGGTGAGGAGGGCCGGTACGTCGCCGCGCTGCTGGACCGTGCGCGCAACCGGTTCCAAAGCGATGAGCGACGGTCGCCCGCCGCGACCTTCCGCGTCTTCCGGCTGCACGGCCTGGACCACTGGCTGGTCCGGGAACGCGACGCGTTCGTCCAGACCGCGAAGGCGGCGGTCGCCGCCGCCGTGGCCTGGGGGATCGCCTCCCACGTACGCGGAGTCCACGACCCCGTGCTGGCGTCAGTCGCGGCGCTGGTCGTCGTTCAAGTGACGCTCTACCAATCGGTGAGGCGGGCGATCCAGTACAGCCTCGGGATCGTCGCCGGCATGGTGGCCGCGCTGGCGATCGGGCGCTACCTCGGCATCAACATGCTCACGATGTCTCTAGTCGTCGTGGCCGGTCTGGTCCTCGGCCGGACGATGCAGCTCGGCACGCAGGTCACCCAGGTCGCGGTGACCGGGCTGCTGGTGCTGGCCTTCGGCAACAGCTACGGCACGGCGCGGATCATCGACAGCGTCATCGGCGCGGTGATCGGCGTGCTGGTCAACATGCTGATCGCGCCGCCAGCGTTCGCCCGCACCGCGGCGAAGGAGCTGGCCGACTTAGCCGACGACCTCGCCGAACTGTGTACGACGGTGGCCAAGGCACTACGCGGCGAGTGGAACCACGAGCAGGCCCGCCGCTGGCTCGACCGCAGCCGGGCACTGGCGTCGTCGGCCCGCGCGGCACGTAAGGTCGCCCAGCAGGCCGACGAGTCGCTCAAGTACCACCCGCGAAAATCGGTCCACCTCGACGACGTGCACCGCGTAGACGAAGCCGCCACCGCGCTCGACCACGTGGCCAGCCAGTTCAACAGCCTGATGCGCGGCCTGTCCGATCTGACCGCCGACTTCAACGGCATCCCGCGAGCGCACCGGGAAATCCCCGAGGAACTGGTGCTGCTGCTCGACGACACGGGAAAGGCGCTCAACGCGTTCGGCCGCCTGCAACTGCCCGACCGAGCCAGCCCACGCGTGTACGAGGAGCTGAGCCGTCTGATCAAGTCGTCGAAGCCGCACGCGCGCGAGGCAGCGCAGGCGCTGCAGCCGGACGACGACGCACCAACGATGCTCTGGTCGATCCACGGTGCGCTGCTCGACGATTCGCGTCGGATGCTGCGTGAGCTAGACCCGGACGACGGTCCGCACCGCGAGGGCATCCCGTCCGCGCTACGTACGTACGCCGCGCATCCGTCACGGGCACGTCAGGCCGCTTAACGCACCCAAGCACCGACGCCTCCGGCGCCTACACGCCGCCGCGTGCCTAATGCGGTCCAGGCCGCACCAACCCACTCTCGTACGCCAACACGACCGCCTGAACCCGGTCTCGGAGCTCCAACTTCATCAGAATCCTGCCGACGTGCGTCTTCACCGTGGCCTCCGACAGCACGAGCCGCGCCGCGATCTCCGAGTTCGACAGCCCCTGCGCGACGTATCCGAGCACTTCCCGCTCCCGCTCAGTGAGCACGGACAGCGTCGGCGGCGCCGGTGCCGCACTCGAAGGCAGCATCGGAGCGAAGCGGTCGAGCAGCCGTCGCGTCGTCGACGGCGCGACAACCGCATCGCCGCTGTGCACGGCCCGGATCGCCGAGAGCAGTTCGGTAGGCGGCACGTCCTTAAGCAGGAAACCGCTAGCCCCGGCCTTGATCGCGGCAAATGCGTACTCGTCGAGGTCGAAGGTCGTAAGTATCAGGATCTTCGGCCGACTATCGCCAGGGCTATCCGCGCTCGCACTCGCGTCGACCACGCCACGACTCCCGAGCAGCCGCCGGGTCGTCTCGACGCCGTCGAGCGCCGGCATGCGCACGTCCATCAGCACGACATCGGCATCGACGTGCTCCAGCAAATCGAGCGCGGCCACGCCGTCGGCGGCCTCGCCGACGACCTCCATGTCCTGCTGAGCGTCAAGGATCATCCGGAAACCGGTACGCAGCAGTTCCTGGTCGTCGACCAGTACGACTCGGATCATCATCACGTCGTCACGCCGCTTCGCGGACGAGTGCGCGATACGGCAGTACTGCCTCGACTTCGTAGCCGCCGCCGTCTACCCGTGGGCCGGCGTTGAGCGCGCCCCCGTACATCGCCACGCGTTCCCTCATTCCCGTCAGGCCGTTGCCCTGTCCGTCGGTCAGCGCGGCGGCTCCCCTGCCGTCGTCGCGCACGAGCATCCGCAGTCCGTCCTCACCGTACTGCAGCGAGACCTGCGCGCTTACGCGCGGACCGCCGTGCTTACGCGTGTTGGTCAGCGACTCCTGGATGATGCGGTACGCAGCGAGCGCCATGCCCTGTGGCAGCGGCACCGGCACGCCTTCGACGGAGAAGTCCACCGCCAGCCCGGCCGCACGTACCTGCTCAAGCAGGTCCTCCAGCTGGTCAACACCCGGCTGCGGCGCCCGATCGAGCAACTTCGATTCGGAGCGCAGCACCCCGAGCAACCGACGCATCTCGGCGAGCGCGGTGCGGCCGGTGTCCGCGATCGTGGCCAGCGCACGCCGCGTCGTCTCGGGCGAGCTGTCGAGCGCATATGACGCACCCTCAGCCTGCACCACCATGACCGAGACGTTGTGCGCGATCACGTCGTGCAGCTCACGAGCGATACGCGCACGCTCGGCTGCAGCGCCGATCTCGGTCTGCTGATCCCGCTCACGCTCGAGCCGTCGGGCCTTGTCCTCCAGGTCGAGGTAGTAGGCGCGCCGGTAACGCATCGAGTCGCCGAGTACCCACGCGATGATCGTCGGTGACGAGAGCAGGCCGTAGGAAAGCAGCCAATCGACGACGGACACCGATTCCCGGTTCGGATGCGTTACCCAGAGAACGAGCGCGGCCGCCGCTCCGATCATGCCCAGCGCGAGCCCGATCAGCGAGATCCGCCGGGGCCGGTAGGCCGCCAGAGCGTAGATGGCCATCGGCACGGCGAGGTCGGACGGAGTCGGCCGTGGGCCGAAAAGCACCTGAACGGAGCCGAGCGCCATCACCGACCAGAACGCGGCGACTGTGTAGTTCCGGCGGAACAGCAGCGGCGCGCCGACCAGCACACCGGCCACCGTGGCGGCGACGCCGTTGCGCTCGAAGATGGAGATCACGCCGAAGAACACGAGCACGGCCGCCATCACCCCGTCGACGAGCGTGGGGTGTTTCTGGAGCCAGGCGTAGAGGCGCGTCACTAGACGAGAGTACGAAATCCCAGTGATCCTGCCCATGCGCCGCCGGGGCGAACTATCGGATCATCCTGGAGCGGTACGGTCTCATCCCATGGTGGGAGGCCCGGCAGTGGGAGGCACCGTGGTGAGCGAGCCCGAGTTTGTGCCCTGGTCGGAAGCCATGGAGCAGGCACTCTACGGCCCGGACGGCTTCTACCGCGCACGTGGCGGCCCCGCAGCGCACTTCCGCACGTCCGTACACTCCTCGCCGCTCTTCGCGGCGGCGATCGTCCGACTCCTACGTGAGACCGACGAGGCCCTAGGCCATCCGCCAGAGATCATGCTCATCGACGTCGGAGCCGGTCGCGGCGAACTCCTCGAAGCCGTCCACACCCAACTCCAGGACGACCTTGCCGAGCCCTTACCAGCCCGCTGCGCCGACCCCTTGTTCAAACGGCTACGACTGACCGCCATCGACCTTGCCGCCCGACCCGATAATCTGACTTCTGATATCGAATGGCGTAACGAACTGCCAGACCAAGACAGCGTGACCGGTCTACTCGTCGCCAACGAATGGCTCGACAACGTGCCATGCGACGTCGTCCAGGCGACTCTCACCGGTTGGCGCACCATCGAGGTCGCGACGGATGGCACCGAACGCGTCGGTCCCCCGCCGAGCGCCGAGCAGCAGGCCTGGTTATCCACATGGTGGCCAATTGATGCTTCGTCAGCTCCGGACGGACCACCTGCGCGTGCCGAGATCGGCCTGTCCCGCGACGCAGCCTGGCGCCACGCCGTCGCTGTACTCACTCGCGGCATCGCCGTAGCGATCGATTACGCACACACCCGCACGTCAAGACCGCTATTCGGCACCCTCACCGGTTACGCACACGGCCGCCAAACCGTCCCCATCCCCGACGGTTCGTGTGACATCACCGCGCACGTCGCCCTCGACGCGTGCCGCCGCCGCAAACGCCGAGTGGACGATTCACAGCGACCAGCGCACAGTTCTCCACAGCCTGGGGATTACCGGTGCGCGCCCCGACCTATCGCTCGCGTCGAGTGATCCGCGCGGCTACCTGCGGGCGCTCTCTCAGGCGTCCGCAGCCGCTGAACTCACCGACGCGGCAAGCCTCGGCGGCTTCGGCTGGCTAGTGCAAGGCGTCGCCGTGCCAGTACCGCCGTCGCTCGCTTAGACGTAGTCAGTCAGCTTGGCGATCGTGAAGCCTTGCGCCTGTATGTGCCTGAACAGGTTCTTCATCATCCCGACCATCGTCTCGCCCTTAAGCAGCGACGGGCCGCGGAAATGGCTCAGGATTATGTCGCCGGGTTGAAGGACGTGCGCTCCCTGGTACTGCATGTCGTCGATCTGCATCGACTCTTTCCAGACGACGAGCGCCTTGAGCCCGGGAGTCTGCTTGACCGCGTTGTGGGTGCCGCCGTTGTAGTTGCCATACGGCGGCCGGAACAGGTACGGCGTCGTCCCGTACTCCTTGATCAGCTTCTGCTGCTGGCCGCTGACTTCCTCGAGCTGGCGCGACGAGGAGTACTGAGGCATGTTCGGGTGCGTCAACGTGTGGTTCTGGATCGTCACCATGCCGGTGTCGAGCAGGTCGCTGAAGTAGTGGTAGTTGTCCCGGATCATCTGGTCGGTCAGGAACAGGGTGAACGGCACCTGGAAGTCCTTGACCATCTGGACGAACTCGGGCTCCTTCTCGATCCCGTCGTCAATGGTGACGAAGACGATCTTGTCGCTGGTCGGCACGCGCGCGATCACCGGCGGCGTTTCGACATCGAGCTTGATCGGCTTGACCGCGGGCGCAGGCGGCGGGGCGGGGAACGGCTTGAGGCCCTTGTACTTCGACGCGATCATCGCGGGATCCACGGTCCCCGCAGCCGGCGACGGTGAGCCCCCGGCGGCGGACGCAGACGGCGAGCCACCCATCACCGGAGGCGCCGAAAGCGACACGTTCGACGCGTCACCACCGCCGGAGCTGAGCCCCCCGCACGCCGCAGCGCCCGCACTTACCGCGCCCAACGCCGCAGCGCCGCCCAGGAAACGCCGACGAGACCACGTCGTCATAGGACCTCCCGCGACCCGAGTTGTGTAGCCAGGCTCAAGACGCCTGAAGACACGCTTAAGGATGCGTACACGGCCGACACGGTTCCCACAAGCCGGCCTCCTTTTTTACTGGACTGCGACTCCCTTCTAGCCGCAGTCCGCGTGCTAGACACACCAATCCTCTAGCTGCCTTTAGCGCGGCGATCTATTGAGAGTGAGAGACTTACCGGTCATGGGACAGCTTGTGGAGCGCACCGCGGGCATAGGCGCCGGACTGGCCACTGAGGACATGATCCTCAACATCGGCCCACAGCACCCCTCGACGCATGGCGTGCTGCGGCTGCGCCTCGTGCTCGACGGCGAGCGGATCGTCGAGGCCGAGCCGATCGTGGGCTACATGCACCGCGGCGCGGAGAAGCTGTTCGAGGTCCGCGACTACCGGCAGATCGTCGTACTGGCCAACCGGCATGACTGGCTCTCCGCGTTCGCGAACGAGCTCGGCGTGGTGCTGGCCGCCGAGCGGATGCTGGGCATGGAACTGCCGGTGCGCGCGTCTTGGGCGCGCACGATGCTGGCCGAGTTGAACCGGGTCCTCAGCCACCTGATGTTCCTCGGGTCGTACCCGCTGGAACTGGGCGCAATCACCCCGATCTTCTACGCCTTCCGGGAGCGGGAGGACTTGCAGAAGGTCATGGAGGAGATCTCCGGCGGCCGGATGCACTTCATGTTCAACCGGGTCGGCGGCCTAAAGGATGACCTGCCGGCCGGCTGGCTGGACCGGGCCCGGCGCACGATCCACGAGGTGCGCGCGCGGCTCAAGGACATCGACGATCTCATCCACGGCAACGAGATCTTCCGCGCCCGCACCGAGGGCGTCGGCGTGATCACGCGGGAACAGGTCGCTGCTTACGGACTGTCCGGGCCGATCGCGCGCGGCAGCGGCGTGGACTTCGACCTGCGCCGCGACGATCCGTACCTCGCTTACGACGAACTCGGATCCGTGCTGCGCGTGGTCACCAAGCAGGCCGGGGACTGCTTCAGCCGGTTCGAGGTACTGCTCGAGCAGACCCGCGTCTCGCTCGACCTGGCCGAGGCCTGCGCAGACCGACTGGCGACGCTGCCGCAGGGCCCGATCAACCTGCGGCTGCCCAAGGTGCTCAAGGTGCCCGAGGGCGAGATCTACACGTGGACCGAGAACCCGCTCGGCATCAACGGGTACTACCTCGTCTCGCACGGCGAGAAGACGCCGTGGCGGCTGAAGCTGCGCTCGGCGTCCTTCAACAACGTCCAGATTCTGCGCGAGCTGCTGCCCGGGCATCTGATCGCGGACATGGTGGCGATCCTCGGCTCGACGTTCTTCGTCGTCGGAGACGTCGACAAGTAACGTCGAAACGCCGGCAAGCAGAGCGCTTACGCCATCCGCTTGACGTCACGCACCGAGAACTCGACCGTCTCGTCGTACGCGGTCAGGTCCAGGACGCCGTCGAGGTCGACCGTGCCTATCACCGGAGCCATCGCGAGCGCGGCGTCTGACACGGGAACCGCCGCGGCGGCCAGCTGATCGATGAACGGGCCATACAGCCGGTCGGTCGCGGCGTCCACCACGTCCTCGCCATCGGCGTCATCGATGCCGCCGTCGCCGTCTACGATCTGCCAGCCGCGCCGCTGCGCCGCCGACGAGGCCGGGCCGGCGGACGGGCCACGCTCGCCGGTCACGAACGGCCGAGTGGTCGATGGCTGCGCGACGGTCTTCGTCCTCGTATCGTCGGCAGCCTGCTGATTGACCGGCTCCTCGACTGTCAGCAGCATGCTCGGCTTGGCCGCCGACCAGCCCGAGGCGCCGGTGAGCGTGTCCAGCTCACGCTCGGCGGCCTGCCGCGCGGCACGCTCCTTGTCCAGCTGCTCGCGGGCGCGAGTGAGCTGGTCCTGAATCAGGGTCGAGTACTGCTGCTCGTGCTCCAGCTCGGCGCGCATGCGATCGACGTCGGTCTGGTGCTGCCGCGCGGCGACCGTCGCCTCTTCCACGTCCGCTCGCCGACGCAGGGCGACTTCCTTGACGTGACGCTCCATCAGACCGCGCTGCTGCCACCAGGTTCCGCAGCCGAAGAGTGCTGCGACCGTCGCCGCGCCGTAGCCCGCCCAAACCCCGTCAGGCTGGCCAAAACCCACGGTCAGGCCCCCGCCTGCCGCAGTCAGAAGAAGAACGGTGATGCTCGGCCGGGCTCCCGACGGACCCGCCCCCGTAGTCTGCCGATGACGCATAAGACGACTCTAGAGGTTGCCACGCATTCTACGGAATAGCGAATTGCAGATTGGAAAGTCAAGACTGCCTAATGCAGTGTCAGACGAACGGCAGACATCTGCCAAACACTCGGTTACGCCTGACGCGCAAAGTGAAACCAGAAGCCTGCTGTGACGGTGCCCGCCTTGGGCCCCGTGTTGGTTCGCTTTGATTGGGCGCCGCGACTACGCCTTACGCGCCGGACGGGACCTTCGCGTTGCCGTCGGGCTGTTCCGGCGGAACCTTGAGAATGTGTTCCAGGTAGATCGCCGCGGCGACCAACGCGGCTCCGGCGAGGAACGCGAACCCGCAGCGCAACGCCTCGGAGCGGTAGATGCCGAGATCCAGCCGCCCGATCAGGAAGAGCCCGTAACCGGCGTAGATCCCGGCGAACACCGAGCCGACCAGCCCGGACGCCTTCGCGAGCACCAATGCGCGCGCCGCCTGCAGCGGGTCGATCGGCTTGACCTTCCGCTCGTTCGGCTCGCGCGGTAGCCCCCCGCTCTCCATACGTGCCCGCGCCTCGCGATACGCGGCAAACCTGGAACGCAAGCCCAGCGCGACGGCGAGAACCGCGGCCGCCAGCACCGCGAGCGTCACCGGAGCGGACAGCGGCACCCCCAGCACCCGGTCGTTGCCGAGATGGTCCCAGAAGCGGATGACCACATACGCGATCACGGCGACCGCAACAGTGGTCGCCACGAGCACCAGCGGTTTGGTCGGCTTCACGGCCCCAGTCTGTCAGTTTCGGCTCTGCCCGGGCGACCGGGTCCGTCGCGTTCCCGCTGCGTTCCGGCAGCGTTCCCGACACGGAATCAGAACATCGTGAGAAAAGGTGTTTATTTCGCGTGCTCAGTTGAGAAAGCTCACACTCACTCACTCGGAAAACGTCGCGGCCACCCGGGAAGTTTCACAACTGGAGGGTCAAGTCGTCCCGCCGCTTGATGCCGGTGATCGGCCTGAGCGCTTCGAGGAGCGCGGATATCCGCCCCCAGCCCGGCAGCAGCGCTTCGGGCTCCAGGTCGTTCCATGGCACCAGCACGAAGGCCCGCTCGTGCGCGCGTGGGTGTGGGACGGTCAGCCGGGAGTTGTGGGTGACCAACGAGTCGTAGGCGATGATGTCGACGTCTATCGTGCGCGCCGACCAGCGTCCCTCACGGTGCCGGTGCAGCGCCTGCTCGATGGCCAGCGCCCGATCCAGCAGCGTCAGCGGCGTCAGGTCGGTTTCGACCAGGACGACCGCGTTGAGGAAGCTCGGCTGGCCGCTCAGGTCCATCGACGCCGGGTCGTCCGGCGAGCCGCCGAAGGGCTCGGTCTCGTAGACCGGGGAGACCTGCGCGACCTCAAGCGCGGGGGTGTCCACGAGGGCGTCCACGGCGGACTGGAGGTACTCCATCCGGTAGCCGAGGTTTCCGCCGAGGGCCAAGACGGCGTGGTGGTCCCAGCCCCGCTTGAGACCGGAGTTCATCGGTCGCCCTCCCGCGCCTCGGTCCGCCGGCGGATGGTCACGGTCACGTCGTCGAAAGGCACTGAGATCGGCGCGTCCGGCTTGTGCACGGTGATCTCCACCTCACGCACGGCGGGATCGGCCAGGCACGCGGACGCGATGCGCTCGGCCAGCGTCTCGATCAGGTTCACCGGCTCGCCCTCGATCAGCGCGACGATCTTCTCGGCGATGGTCCCGTAGTCAGCGGTCGCGCTCAGGTCGTCGCCCGCAGCCGCGGCGCGGGTGTCCACGGACAGCGCCGCGTCCACGATGAAGGTCTGGCCTTCCGTGCGTTCTCGCGGGTACACGCCGTGCAGGCCGCGCCCCCGCAGCCCGTGCAGCACTATTCGGTCGAGCTCCGACACCCGCTCCACGCCCTCAGCCATCAACCGCACCTATCAGCCGCACCCAACAAGCCGCACAACAGCCGCCTACGGCATGCTGCCTGCCCAAAGCACGGCGGCATCTAACCGGCGCCGTCTAAACAATGCGCTATACCTGTTCGTCAGGCGATTCCGCTCCGCTGGACGGGAAGACCGGCGATGAGTGATGCGCGAACAGCAGCCACCTGCCGTCGCGCGAACGGCGGAAGATGTTTGTCGCCTCGGCGCGCCCTCCGGCGAGCCCGGCGCTGCCCTCCCCACCCTCACTACGCGGCAGATCGGTCAGCACGTTTTCCGCGCAAGTCACCACGGCGATGTCACCGGAGATGACGACCCGCACGTCCGTGATGAAGAACTGAAGGTAACTCAGTCGGGACATCACGACGGCCCACGACATCAGCACCTGCGACCGGCCGTGCACCGCCGGCTGACCCGGATGCACGCAGTGCGCGGTGTCGGCGTGCTCGCCGTCGATCCACAGCGCGCGGACGGTATCAAGGTCGCCTTCCTCGACCGCCTGGTAAAAGCTCTCATTGGCCGCGACTACCGCGGCCTGTTCGACGGTGAAGGGTTCCTCGTCCACCGGCGGCTGTGTCGTCATAGGCGATCTCCCGCTCCCGCAGCGTTAGAGGGTCCGCGCCCTCGTGGTCGTCGTCAGCGATCCCCGGTCGTCGGGGCGCCCAGTCATCGGCACAGTCATCGGCGGTCACTTGCTCGGTTCGCGTACTGCGGATCACCGACCGCCGCCGCCACGCGTACCGCGTCTATCGCCTCGGCCGCCGCGTGAACCCGTACTGCCCACGCGCCATGCGCGGCAACCAGCGCGGCGAGCGCGATCGTGGCCACATCCCGATCCGGCGCGGGTCGTGGCTCGCCGTCCGGTCCGGCCAGCAGCCGGCCGAGGAAGCGCTTGCGGGACGGACCGATCAGCAGCGGCCGGCCCAGCGAGTGCAGCGCGTCGAGGTGGCCGACCAGTGCCCAGTCGTGCACGGCGGTCTTCGCGAAGCCCAGGCCGGGGTCGAGGATGATGCGATCCAGCGCGATGCCGCCGCTCACCGCGCGCTCTACGTGCTCGGAGAGCTCGTAACGCACTTCGGCGACGACGTCGTCGTACACCGCGCGACTATTCATATCGACACTGTGCCCACGCCAGTGCATCAGGATGTACGGAACTTGCGCGGATGCGACGAAAGGAATCATCTCCGGATCGGCCTGGCCGCCGCTCACGTCGTTGACTATCACCGCGCCGGCCTCGACGGCCTGCCGGGCAACCTGCGCGCGCATCGTGTCGACCGAGATCGTCGCGCCTTCACGAGCCAGCGTCTGGATCACCGGCATGATCCGGCGCAGCTCCTCGTCGACGGTCACCCGCAGCGCCCCGGGCCGCGTCGACTCGCCGCCGATGTCCAGGTAATCCACGCCGGCTTCGAGCAGTTCGACACCGTGTGCGATCGCCGCCTCGGGCTCGAAGTAGCGGCCGCCGTCGGAGAACGAGTCCGGCGTCACGTTGACCACGCCCATGACGGCGCACCGGTCGAGTTCGGGAAGCCCCGTCACCCGCCGGTTGGGTCGTGTCGCCAGCATCGCCATGGCGCCCAGCCTAGTGCGCCTGACGGTGTTGTCGGTATGGGCACCGTAGGTAGGCGGTACGTGCCTGCGGCTGTGGTTAGAACGTGCGTAGCGAGGCGGCTTCGGGCTCGTCACGCGGTGCGCGTCGCAGCAGCGAGGGCAGCACCAGGAAGGCCTCGGCCTCCAGCGCGGCCAGCGCGATACGCGGCAGGTCGCGGGTCTGCCGGAAGGCGACGAACCGCGGCTCCCAGATCGGCCGGAACTTCGCGTTGAAGCGGTACAGCGACTCGATCTGGAACCAGCGGGAGAGGAACACCAGCAGCCCGCGCCAGCGCCGCAGCACCGGTCCGGCGCCGATCCGCTCGCCGCGTTCCAGCGCGGAGCGGAAGACCGCGAAGTTCAGCGACATCCGCTTCACCCCGAGCCCGGCCGCTTCGCGTAGCGCCGCTACGATCATCAGTTCATTGAGGCCGGGGTCGGCGGCGCGGTCACGCCGCATCAGGTCGAGCGAGAGGCCGTCCTTGCCCCACGGCACGAAGTTGAGCACGGCGCGGATTTCGCCGTCCTTCACGGCGGTGACCACCACGCACTCGCCGTCGGCCGGGTCGCCGAAGCGGCCGAGCGCCATGGAGAACCCGCGTTCAGTCTCGGTGGAGCGGCCGTCGCAGGCGAGCCGGCGGATCAACACGACCTCCTCGGGGGAGATGTCGCGCAGCCGCCGCACCTGGCAGGCGTAGCCCTGACGTTCGATCCGGTTGACCATCTGCCGCACGTTGCGCATCGGCCGGCCGTCGAGCGAGAAGTCGTCCACCTCGACCACGGCTTCGTCGCCGAGTTCGAGCGCGTCCATCCCGGCTTCGCGGTGCCAGATCTCGGCGGCCTGCTCGGAGCAGCCCATCACCGCGGGGATCCACGCGTAGCGCTCGGCCTGGTCCACGAAGGCCTTGATCGCACCGGGCCAAGCCTCCGGGTCGCCGATCGGGTCGCCACTGGCCAGGAGCACGCCGGAGACGACGCGGAAGGCGATGGCCGACTTGCCGGTCGGCGAGAACAGCACGGACTTGTCGCGGCGTAGCGCGAAGTATCCGAGCGAGTCTCGCTGGCCGTGCCGCTCCAGCATCGTTCTGATCTCGGTCTCCTGAGCCGGCGTCAGCCGCGCGACGGGCTCGGCGGGGCGCAGGAACAGGTAGAGCGTGACCAGGACGGTCAGCAGGCCCAGACCGAAGAGCGAGAAGTAGATGTAGTCGCCGTATCGGTCCCCGCGGAAGTGCATCGGTCCGGTGATACCCACCAGCCCGAGCAGCACGTGGTCGATCCGGTCGAACAGGCTCGCGTCGCCGATGATCCGGTCCCCGCGCGCGGAGACCAGGACGAGACCCAGCACGACGTCGGCGACCACCATGACCCAGAACGTCCAGATGGCTCGCCACCGGGACTTAGGATCGCTCAGCGCGTAGAACTCGTCCCGGTACACGATCAGCAGAATCAGGAAGACGAGGTACAGCGCGATTCCGCCAGCGGATTCCCGCCGGACCATGTGTACGCAAATCGATGCGCCGAGCAGCGCGACGACACCCATCCAGGCGCGGTGCTTACGCCGCCGCAGCGCGTGCGCGAGGGAGAACAGCAGCACGCCGACGATCAGACTCGCGGCGACGGCGTACGGGTTCACCTGTAGCCCGGGAACCAAGTGCCCGTACTTGTTCACGGACTCGATGTGCCGTACCCGAGGGAACAGCGCGGACAAGATGTCGAACAGACCGAGCAGATAGCACAGCCAGCCGGCCGCACGAGGCACCCACGTCCGCGTCGTGCGCGCCGGAGCCGACGGCGTAGCGGTGGTCACGTTGGTTGGAGACGGCGCGTGATCACTCGCCGGTTTCCGAACGCCCTCAGTCGCTGCTGTCGTGGTCGGCGTGTTGGGCACCTTAGGCTTCGGCGGCCGAGATGGTGCCTCTTTGGACGGAGTCTTGGGAGCCCGAGGCGGAGTAATTACCGCCTCGGATTGCGCTGACGATCCTTGTCCTGCCGTCCCAAACCGTGCTGATGATCCTGGGCTCAACGACCCAGACTGTGTCGATGATCCTGGGCTCAACGACCCAGACTGTGCTGATGATCCTGGGCTCAATGACCCAGGCTGTGTCGATGATCCTGGGCTCAATGACCCAGACCGTGCTGATGATCCTGGGCTCAACGACCCAGGATTAGACTCATCGCCTCCGCGCGAGTTGCCGAGGAGCGCAGCATCCCCCGCACCGCCGACGTCACCGTCTTCGCTCCGGGCTTCCGTATCCCTCGCATCGACATGCACAGGTGCTCGCACTCCACTACGACGATGACCCCGCGGGGCTGGAGAATCCGAACCAGGGCGTCGGCGACCTGCGTGGTCAACCGCTCCTGGACCTGTGGACGCTTCGCGTATACGTCCACCAACCTCGCCAACTTCGACAGACCGGTGATACGGCCGTCCACCGAAGGAATGTAGCCGACGTGAGCCACTCCGTGGAATGGAACGAGGTGATGCTCGCAGCAGCTGTACAGCTCGATGTCCTTCACCAGGACCATCTCGTCGTGTCCGAGGTCGAAGGTCGTGGTGAGAACGTCCTGCGGGGCCTGCCACAGCCCGGCGAACATCTCCCGGTACGCGCGCGCCACCCGCTTGGGCGTGTCGCGAAGCCCGTCGCGCTCGGGGTCCTCGCCGATCGCGATCAGCAGTTCACGAATGGCGTCCTGCGCGCGCTTCTCGTCGAACGGCCCCACCGCCCGCCCGGCGTCCGGAGACTCAAGCCCCGATTCGCCGCGCAGCGACACCGCGTTCACCACGGAGTGCTCGTTCACACCGGAACTCTCTCCTGTGAAGTGGGAATCGTTCATATTGCGAGGGTAACTGAGCTAAGAGCCCAATAAGTCTGGGCCCAATGAGACAGTGCGACTAACCGCTCAACGGCTAGTCGCACCCGTCCCACGCCTGCACCTGCTCAGTTACTGCTCAACTGTCAACTACCGGCCAGGCCGCCCTGTCCGGGCAGGTCCTGGATCACCGAGCCGCCGTTGACGCTGCCGTTGGCCCGAGCCAGCTCCAGCTCCTTCGGCGTCTTGACCGGAGGACGGTCCGACGGCACCCGCCGGGTCGACCCGGTCCACGCGGGACGCGCCGGGCGCAGCCGCACGTCGCGGAAGACGTCCGCGATCTGCGCCTTGTCCAGCGTCTCCTTCTCCAGCAGTTCGAGCACCAGCCGGTCCAGGATGTCCCGGTTCTCCACCAGGACCTCCCAAGCCTCGTCGTGGGCGGTCTCGATCAGCTTCTTGACCTCCTCGTCCACGATCGCCGCGACCTCCTCGGAGTAGTCGCGCTGGTGGCCCATGTCGCGGCCGAGGAAGACCTCGCCGCTGTCCTGGCCCAGCTTGATCGTGCCGAGACGCTCGGTCATGCCGTACTGGGTGACCATCGCGCGGGCGAGCTTGGTCGCCTTCTCGATGTCGTTGCCCGCGCCGGTGGTCGGGTCGTGGAAGACCATCTCCTCCGCCGCCCGGCCGCCGAGCGCGTAGGCGAGCTGGTCGAGCAGCTCGTTACGCGTCGTGGAGTACTTGTCCTCGTCCGGCAGCACCATCGTGTAACCGAGGGCACGGCCACGCGGCAGGATGGTGACCTTGTGCACCGGGTCGGTGTTCGGCAGCGCGTGCGCGACCAGGGCGTGGCCGCCCTCGTGGTACGCGGTGATCTTCTTCTCGTGCTCGCTCATCAGCCGGGTCTTCTTCTGCGGCCCGGCCACCACGCGGTCGATCGCCTCGTCCAGCGCGTTGTTGTCGATCAGCTTCTTATCCGACCGAGCGGTCAGCAGCGCCGCCTCGTTCAGCACGTTGGCCAGGTCCGCACCGGTGAAGCCGGGGGTACGCCGCGCGACGGCCATCAGGTCGACGTCCGGCGTGAGCGGCTTGCCCTTGGCGTGCACCTGCAGGATCTGCTGACGGCCGTTCAGGTCCGGCGCGTCCACCGCGATCTGCCGGTCGAAGCGGCCGGGACGCAGCAGCGCCGGGTCCAGGATGTCCGGCCGGTTCGTCGCGGCGATCAGGATGACGCCGCCCTTGACGTCGAAGCCGTCCATCTCGACCAGCAGCTGGTTCAGCGTCTGCTCACGCTCGTCGTGCCCACCGCCGAGGCCCGCGCCACGGTGCCGGCCGACGGCGTCGATCTCGTCCACGAACACGATCGCCGGAGCGTTGGCCTTCGCCTGCTCGAACAGGTCACGCACTCGAGAAGCACCGACACCGACGAACATCTCCACGAAGTCCGAACCGGAGATCGAGAAGAACGGCACGCCGGCCTCACCAGCAACCGCCCGCGCGAGCAGCGTCTTTCCGGTACCCGGCTGCCCGTAAAGCAGCACGCCCTTGGGGATCTTGGCGCCGATGGCCTGGAACTTGGCCGGGGACTCCAGGAAGTCCTTGATCTCCTGCAGCTCCTCGATGGCCTCGTCCACGCCGGCCACGTCGGCGAAGGTGGTCTTCGGCGTGTCCTTGGTGATCATCTTGGCCCGGGACTTCCCGAAGTTCATCACCCGGGAGCCGCCGCCCTGCATCTGGTTCATCAGGAACAGGAAGACCACGACGAGCAGCACGAACGGCAGCAGCGTCACCAGCACCGAGATGATCCACGGCTGCTTCGACTGCACGACGTTGTAGGTCAGCTGGCCGCCCGTCACCTTGGTGTTCAGCAAGGTGGTGATCTCGTTGCCCTGCTGGTCGTTCAGGTAGGTGGCGACCTGCTTGGTGCCGTCGGCCAACGTCACCTGCACGGTCTGGCTCGACCCAGTGGTCACCTGGGCCGACTTGACCTGACCCAGATTGATCTCGGAAATGATCTTCGAAGTGTCGACCGCGGTGGCGCCGCCCCCGGAGGACACGATGTTCATCACGGCCAGCACGGCGAGCACGGCCAGCACGACCCAGATCGCTGGGCCACGGAAAATTCGCTTCACGTCCATCGTCCGGGGCTTTCAGCCCCGTCCCTTCTGCCGGCTCGTCCCTGGTGGGTACTGCTGAACTGCTTCTGCTCAAGTCCTGCTCAAGCTGCCTGACTGTTGTCGCCTGGTCGTCACTGGCCAGTACCTACTACCCAGTCACGACCGGTTGCCGCCGCGGAACGCGCGACCCGCCCCCAAACGGAGCAGGCCGGAACGTCGTAGGCGGCCAACACTGAAGGCGTCCAACACTGAGGCGGCCAACACTCTGCCAACGATCCTACGCGGTGCGTGCGTTCCCGACTTCTCTCCCCGCGTGAGAACCGATTCAAGAACCAGTCCGGCTTAAGCGGGAACCGTGGGAAAAAGACCCGCTCAGAAGCCTCAGGAGTAGACGTGCGGAGCCAGCGTGCCGACGAATGGCAGGTTCCGGAACCGTTCCGCGTAGTCCAGGCCGTACCCGACGACGAACTCGTTCGGGATGTCGAACCCGACGTACTTAACGTCGATCTCGACCTTCGCCGCATCCGGCTTGCGCAGCAAGGCGCACACTTCCAGCGATGCCGGGTTACGCGAGCGCAGGTTGGACAGCAGCCAGGAAAGGGTCAGGCCGGAGTCGATGATGTCCTCGACGACGAGGACGTTGCGCCCCTCGATGTCGGTGTCGAGGTCCTTGAGAATGCGGACCACGCCGGACGATTTGGTCCCAGCGCCGTAGGACGAGATCGCCATCCAGTCCATCGTCGTCGGTCGATGCAGCGCCCGTGACAGGTCGGCCATCACCATTACGGCGCCCTTAAGCACGCCGACCATGAGGATCTCGCGGCCGTTGTAATCCTTGTCGATCTCAGCGGCGAGCCGGGTGATCCCCTCCGCTAACTCGCTCTCGGTCAGGAGCACGCGCTCCAGATCAGAGCCCATGTCGTAGTCGTCCACCGGGGCAGTCTCCTCGTCTTCGGTCGGTACGCGGCCGGAGCTAGGGCTTATTCAGCCCTGAGGCGGCGTGCACCCGGGACGACATGAACGGGTAACGGATCACACCGGCGTCGGAGCGCAGCGCGTCGCGCTGCCCTTACCGCTTTCTCCACCCAGTGCACTACGGCTATCGCCGAGTGCACCACGCGCCGGCACCGTCCCCGAACCGCCCAGGGCCTGTTCGCCGAAAGCAAGTCTGCCATCCGCGCGGTGAACTACGAGCGGCCCCGGCAAATGCAGCGGACCTTGGCCACGCCAGTTCGTGACTAAAGCGTCCACCGCCTCGATGTGCACCGCAGCGAGTGTGCCCGCCGGGGCTCCCGAGCCGAGCGCTGCGAGCCTTATCACCCGACGACGAACAGCCGTAGGCAACGCCGCGAGGCGCTTAGCGTCGAGGCCGCCTTGGGCATGCCGGCACTCCTCCAACGCACGCGCGGCCCACTGGTCAAGCGCCTCGGTGTCCTCACGTAGCATCCGTGCCGTACGAGCCAGCGCCTCAGGCATCCCCGGTCCAAGCGCATCGTGAATTGCGGGCAGCAGCTGATGACGGATACGTGAGCGCGTATACGCAGGATCGGCGTTGTGCGGGTCACGCCACGGCACGACGCCCTCAGCGAGGCAAGCGTCCTCAGTCACGGTCCGCGCGATATCCAACAGCGGACGCCGATACCGGTCCCCCGGGCCAAAATGAGTCGGCATACCAGCAAGCGACCGCGCCCCAGACCCCCGCGCCAATCCAAGCAGAACGGTCTCAGCCTGATCGTCCATCGTGTGACCGAGCAGCACCGAACGAGCCCCCAACCGATCGGCCGTCTCATCCAGCGCCCGGTACCGAGCCGCGCGAGCCGCAGCCTCCGGCCCCCCGGCGCGCCCCACCTCGACTATCACGGACTCAACCGGGTCAAGCCCGCGCTGCCGCAGCAGCCTGACGACCTCCTCGGCGCGCCGCGCCGAGCCCTCCTGCAAGCCGTGATCCACCGTCACGGCCCCGCATCGCAGCCCGAGCCGTGGCGCGACGAACGCCCCCGCGCAGGCCAGCGCGAGCGAGTCGGCGCCGCCGGAGCAGCCGACCAACACCAGATCCCCAGGCTCGTGGTCCTTCAGCGCCTGACGCACCGCCAGGCGTATCGCGGCTACCGCGGGCACCGGTCCCATTGCTGACCACTCCTCAACCAGTTCGCCGTGACCAAGCCACGGTGTACTAAGACACGGTGGCGGCGCCGCGCCGGCCGAGGCTTAAAGGCAATCAGCCGCGGCGCAGCGGTACCCGCCGGATCCACGCGGCCGGATCGTTGATCTCCGCTCGGGTCGGGAGAGTGTTCGGCGAGGTCCACACGCGGTTGAAGCCGTCGATCCCGGCTTCGTCCACGACGCTGCGCACGAAGCGCTCTCCGTCGCGGTACTGCCGCATTTTGGCGTCGAGTCCGAGCACCTTGCGCAGAAGAGTCTCTGGCGTCAGCCGGGTTCTCGACCGGCGGCGGCCGAACTCCCGGCTGATCTCCGCGACCGACGGCACGACCAGCGGGCCGACCCCGTCCATCACATAGGTGGCGTGCCCCTCCAGCAGCGTCATGACGGCGGTCAACCGCTCGATCACGGCACGTTGTGCAGGTGTGCGCACCATATCCAACAACGAGTGCTCGTTGGCGGGGGTGACGGGGGTGACGGCGTCACCCACTCGATCGGCCGGTTCATCGGCGTGTCGAGTGGACGGCGGCCGTTCTGTGGTACCTCCGGAACCGGAGGTACCCATGACCGTGCGCAGAGCGTTCTTTACGCGTTCGACGAACTCCGCCGGCTCGACCTCAAGCTCCGCGATCAACGTGCCGAGCTCGCCGAGGATGTGGTCGCGCAGCCACGGCACCGCGCCGAACTGGACGCGGTGGGTCTCCTCATGCAGGCAGACCCACAGCCGGAAGTCGCTGGGATCGACGCCGAGTTCCCGCTCGACGTGAACGATGTTGGGCGCGACGAGCAGCAGCCGACCCGCGCCGGTCTCCGAGGCGCCGCCGCCGAAGGGATCGAACTGACCGAGCACCCGATGCGAGAGGTAAGCCAGCAAGGATCCGAGTTCGAGCCCAGTCAGCTTGGCCCCAGCAACGCTCGCCGCAGAGCGCAACCCGCTCGGCACGACGCCCTCACGCCACTGCCGGACCTTCTCGGCCAGCGGCGCAGACAGCGCCTGCACCGCGTCGAGGTTCGCGCTGACCCAGCCTTCCCGCCCGACGACGAGGACCGGCGAATCGTTCTGCGGCGCATCGAGCTTCGCGAAGGCCCGCACGTGGCCCTCGGCTGCCTTCGCGGCCCGCCGCAGCTCGGCCACCGCCGCCTCCGCCTGGCGCGGGCTGACCGCAGGACCCGGGCGCACCAAGCGGCGCGCGGTCGCCTCGGCCACCGTCCAGTCGATGAGCTCGTCACTCGTCACACATTCAACGTATCCCGCGACGACGGATCCCAAGCGTTACCCACTATCCAATTAGGTCTTCAAGCAGACCGCGGACCCCAGGCCGCGTTACCGGCAGCCGCAGCTCACCAACACCGCCGCGAACCGGTCCGACCGCGCCTGCGCTAACGCAACGTTCGATGCCTTATCCGCCATCACCGCGTACGTGAGCAGCCGCCCATCGACGTCCTCAAGCACCCCGGCCTCGGTAGAGACGCCGTTCAGGGTCCCCGTCTTAGCCCGTACCGCCCCAATCCCACCGGCACTCGCCGCCGTGAACCTGCCCTGCTCAAGCGTGCCCGTGAACCCCGCAATCGGCAGCCCGCTAAGCGCAGTCCGCAGCTCCGGATGCCCCGCACCAGCAGCAACGGCCAGCATCGCGGCAAGCGTCCCTGCCGAGATCCGATCCTCATGCGACAACCCGCTGCTGTCGAACAGCCGCACACTCCCCACATCCACGCCAAGCCCCCGCAACCCATCGAGTGTCGCCGCCGTCGCGCCGTCGAACGTCGCGGGCAACCCGGCCGCCCGCGCCGCCAGATGCCCCAGTGCCTCCGCGAGGTCGTCATCGCTGACCGTCAGCATGTGCTCAACGAGATCAGCAATCGGCGGCGACTCCACGTCCGCAATGCGCACCGCCCCAACCGGCGCCTGAGACTCCGTCACCTGCCCAGAAACCTTGATCCCCGCCACCCCAAGCGCCCGAGCGAACGCCTCAGCCGCGACCCGAGCCGGATCCTGGTACCGATCGGAGAACATCCGCTGCGGCATGATCCGCCCCTCGTCGACCTCCAGCCCCCGCACCGGAGCTATCGACCCCTCAACCGACCCAGCCGTCCACGATCGCGCCAGCACCGGTCCCCCGAACACCGACGCGTCATAGCCCACTTGAACCGACGTCACCCCGCGCGCCGTAAGCGCATCCGCCGTCTTCCCCGCCAGTACCTGAAGGCTCGCCGGATGGAAATCCGGATCAGGCGACGCCCCTCCGGAGCTAAGCGTCACGTCCCCGCCCCCCACCAACACAACCTGCTGCGACTCACCGCCCCCGCCTGCGCCATCCGCAACGACACTCGTGACCAGCCGCTGCGTAGCCGGTAACCGCTCCAGCACTGCCAACGCAGTCGCGATCTTGTCCGTAGACGCCGGCGTCATCAACTCATCCGCGCGATACCCATACAGAACGTGCCCGCTCTTAGCGTCGACCACGGCCGCCGAGACATCCCCGCCCTTCACGATCCCATCCAGCAACCCAACCAACCGGCCACCATCCGGCACCGGCGCCCCCGCCGCATTCGGCTCAAGCACCGCTAGATCTCCCCGCGCCCCCGCCCCACTCCCACCAGCCCCATCCCCGCCCGACCCGCCGCCCCCGCCAACCGCCCCAACGCCGCCCTCGACAACCCCAGCCTTCGCCCGCGTCGCACCCCCGCCTATCGCCCCCGCGTGCCACGCCACCGCACCCGCCGCGCAGGTCACCCCTACCGCAAGCAACGCCACCATCACGCGTATCGCGCGTCGAGCAAACCGCCGCCATTTATCCGATGTTGCGTTGATCACTCGCGGGTGTCCCTTGTCTAGCGCACCTTCCCGCATGCGGGACACTAGTGCGGTAAGCCTGGTCGCCTCGAGGCCTACCCCACCGACCGCCGTCCGCCTCAACCGCGGGCACGCACGACCACCCGAGCGGCGCAACCCGCACCGCCGAACGAGTGGCCCCGGCCCGACGGGCGCCCCCCATTTGGAGGAACGATGGAGTTCGACGTCCTGATCGAGATCCCGAAGGGTCAGCGCAACAAGTACGAGGTAGACCACAAGACCGGCCGGATAAGGCTGGACCGGATGCTGTTCACCTCGACGCGTTACCCGGCCGACTACGGCTTTATCGAGGACACGCTCGGCGAGGACGGCGACCCGCTAGACGCCCTGGTACTGCTGGAAGAGCCCACCTTCCCCGGCTGCCTGATCCTCTGCCGCACGATCGGCATGTTCCGGATGACGGACGAAAAGGGCGGCGACGACAAGGTCCTCTGCGTCCCCGCGAACGACCCGCGCGTGGAGCACATACGCGACATCCACCACGTGCCCGAGTTCGACCGCCTGGAGATCCAGCACTTCTTCGAGGTCTACAAGGACCTCGAACCCGGCAAGTCCGTCGAAGGCGCCACCTGGGTCGGCCGCACCGAGGCCGAAGAGGAAATCCGCCGCTCACGCCTCCGCTTCGCCGAAAGCCCCGACGCCGACCACCACTGATTTCTCCGGCTCCCCGGCGCCGCCGCTTCGCCTCGATCCGGTCAATCCGGCCGCGCGAAGAACTGAATCGGCCCCCACATCCAAATCGACGAGATCTCCACGTCCTCGCCGGTACGCGGCGCCTGAATCATCTGCTGCCCGCCGAGGAAAATCGCCTCGTGGTAAATCGTGTCCGAGTCATGTCCATCGGTGGCCCAGAACAGCAAGTCGCCAGGCCGCAGATCGTCGTAGCCGATCGGATGGCTGGACTGGTACTGAAACGCGGCGAAGTGCGGCAGGGAAACCCCCGCCGATGCCCAAGCCTGCATCGTCAGCCCTGAGCAGTCATACGAATCAGGCCCCGTCGCGCCCCACACGTAGGGCTTGCCGAGCTGCCCATACGCAAACGCCAGCGCCCTACCAGCTGCCGACCCGTCATAACGCGGCACTACGTAATGCGCGCTCTTCGCCGCTGCCGCTGCTGCGGCGGCGGCAGCCTCCGCCGCACGACGAGCCGCCTCCGCCGCCAACCCCTGCTGGCGTTGCTGCTCCAACTGCACGGAAACGCGCTGCGCCGCAGCGAGCTGCGTGAGTAACGCGTCCCGCTTAGCGCTCACCGAAGCGACCTGACTCTGCTCCGCCGCCACCGCCACACGAGCAGCCTGCGCCGCCTGCGCGACCTGCAACTGCGCTGCCACACGCGTCCGTACGGCCGCATCCGCAGCGCCCTGAGCGGTCTGCGCGTCCTGCCGCGCAAGGTCCGCAGCTCGCAGCGTCGCCTTCAGATCCGCCCCCTGATGCTGCAGCACATGAGCACCGGTCACGAACTGCTCAGGCCCGTCGGCATCCAGCACCATGCTGACCGATCCGAGCCCGTTCCCATCCCGATACGCCGCCGCCGCCAGCCGCCCGATATCTGACCGCGCATCAGCCAGCC
This sequence comes from uncultured Actinomycetota bacterium, assembly GCA_963714445.1. GTDB lineage: Bacteria > Actinomycetota > Actinomycetes > Streptomycetales > Catenulisporaceae > Actinocrinis. Next base: position 23,270 of record CAVQPP010000283.1, on the reverse strand, counting down.
GCCGCTGCGCCGCACGGACCCGATCCGCAGCGAGCTGAGCCGCTACCTGCGCCTGCTGCAATCGGAACGTCGCGGCGTCGTATTGCTGCGCGGCGATCTGCGACCGCTGCACGAGCAGCGTCAGCTGCCGCTGCGCGGCATCGAACTGAGCCTGAATCGGCGCGACAGCCGACTTGTCCTGCTGAACGGCCTGCTGCGCCTGATTCACCTGGTTCTGACTCGGATAAACCGGATCATCCGCATAGGCGCCCCCGACCGCCGGCCCATCGCCGCAGCGCACACGAGAGCGCCGCACAGCAGCCGCTGAGTTGTGCTCATTCGACGACGACCAGCCACCGGCACCTCCCTCGGCCGACCAAGCCGACGACGCTGCGCATAGCGCCGTCAATTTGATCGTGCCCCTGTGCCGGTGGGCCATTTCATCCGACACGCAGCTAATCACCCGTCTGCGTGCTTAAACACTATTTGCCCGCTTACGTCGGGCCGGAATCCGCCGCTGTTCCTGCCATCCGACGCGTAATCAGACCCTTCGCGTACAACCACTGCACGGCATCAGTAAGCGACTGCCGCAAGTCATACTCCGGCCCAAAACCCAACAACGCCTCCGTCGCGCTCACATCCACCGGCTTGCCGACCCGGCACGTATAGATCGCCCCATACTCGGCAGGAATGTGCACCGGCACGATCCGCTGCACCAACTCCGTCAACCGCCCGACCGGCAACATCGCCCCCGCCGGCAAGAACAGGGCCGGCAACGACCGCCCGGTCACCGCGCGCAGCGTCTCAAGGAACTCGCGCGACGTCACATACCGCGACGGCGCGAACAACCGGTGCGCCCGCAGTCCCGGCTTCATCAGCGCCGCATGCAGCCGTGCCACATCGCGCACGTCCCCCACCGGAAACCCACCGGTCGGCATCAGCGGCATCCGACCGCGCAGCGCGTTGCGCAGCCGGCTGGTCTGATCACCGCAATGCGGATCGTGCGGCCCTATCGTCGAGCCTGGATACGTGATCACGATCGCGGCGCCGTCATCCTGATACGCCCGCGCGATCTTCTCCGCCTCAGCCTTCGACGCCATATAAGTATCGCGAGGCTGCCCTACCGGAGCGGCAGGCGTAAGCACAGGCTGCGATGTCGGCACCAGCGCCCCGAACGTCGACACGTGCACGATCGGATCAATGCCCTCAGTCGCCGCCGCGCACAACACAACGTCAGTCCCAGTAGCGTTCACCCGCCGCATAGTCGCGTAATCGCGGCTGTCGAACGAGTAAACCGACGCAGCGTGCAACACCGCGTCGCACCCTTCAAGCGCCTCATCCACCGCCTCAGCGTCGGTCACGTCGCCCACCGCGACGTCAACGCTCTCCGGCCTGACCCCCAGCGGTCCCAGCGCAAGAGGCACCCGCTTCGGATCCCGGACAAGCAGCCGCACGGAGTGGCCGGCCCCCCGAAGCGCGGCCACCGAGTGGGATCCGATGAACCCCGTGCCTCCTGTCACCAACACCCGCATCGCGCTCTCCTGCGTCCGGCACGATAGATAGGTTAATTTCCGATACGCTACGTAGCGTATCGTAAGCCCTATTCACCCGGCGGGGAAGAGAACCGCGTACCGCAACCGTCGAGGAAAACTGGCGTCGGTCAAGTGGGCACATCAGACGTGTCACGTCCGGTCTCTTGATGCCGTCAAACCAGCTTCTGCGTGCCACACACCACTGACCCGCGGTTAGGACGCTCGGTCATATCAGCGCACGCACAGGGCTTTCCACGATCGCGGCGAACGCGCCCAACCATTCGGCGGCCAGTACGCCGTCGATAACCCGATGGTCCACCGACAGCGTGACCCGCAACACCGTCGCCACCGCGAGCCGTCCGTCGTCGATCACCGGCTCGGGTCGCGCCGCGCCGACCGCGAGGATCATCGACTGCGGCGGATTGATGATCGCGGCGAACTCCTCGGTGCCGTACATGCCCAGGTTGGTGACGGTCAGCGAGCCGCCGACCAACTCGTCCGGCCGCAGGTTCCCGGCCCGGGCGCGCGCGGCGAAGTCGCGGACCTGCGCCGCTACGGTGCCGAGCGGCGTCTGGTCTACCGCGCGCAACACCGGGGTCACCAGGCCGGTCTCGGTGGCGATCGCCACACTGATGTCGACGGACGCGAACGTGCGCGTCGCCGCTTCGGTCCAGATCGCGTTCGCGGCCGGGACCAGGACGTGGGCGCGCGCGGCGGCCTTGAGAATCAGGTCATTGAGGGAAACGCGATCCGGCCCGGCCGCGTTGAACTCGGCTGCGCCGAGTCCGGCAGCGTTGAGTTCCGCGCGCAGGGCGAGGAGTTTGTCGACGCGGCAGGTGGCGCGGACGTAGAAGTGCGGGACGGTCTGTTTGGATTCAGCCAGGCGAGTCGCTATCGCTCGGCGCATGCGGTTGTGCGGTATGTCGACGAAGTCGCCGCTCGGGGCTGCCGGCGCCGGTGCCGCGACCGCGACCGCGACCGACGCGGCGGACGCGACCGACTCGATCGCAGGTTGGACGACGGACGCGGGCGCGATGGATATGGCTGCCGTGACGTCCCGCCGAACGATGCGGCCGCCGGGTCCGGTGCCGACGAGCGTGTCGAGATCGACACCCGCGTCCCGGGCGAGCCGACGCGCCAGCGGGCTCGCGAAGACCCTGATCGCAGTAGACGGCGTGCCGTTGCCGGACGGCGCGGCGTCGCCGGAGATCACGTCGTTGCCAGAGATCGCGGGTCCGCTCGTGTCCGCCGCCAGGCCCGGCGGCTCCCGCCCGGCTATGGCCGCCTCGATCGAGTCCGACGTCTCCCCGACCGCCCCGAGTACTGCGATCGGCGTCCCCACCGCCACCGACGCGCCTGCGGGCACCAGCGTCCGGAGCAACACTCCGTCGGCCTCCGCCTCCAGATCGACGTTCGCCTTGTCGGTCTCGACCGTCACCAGCGCGTCACCCGCGGTGAACGCCTCGGCTTCCGCGACCAGCCAGTCCCCGAGTACCGCCTCGGTCGTGTTCGCGGCCAGTTCCGGCATCCGGAACAACGTGGCCATCACGACCCCGCCATCTCGCGCAGCTTGCGCGCGACGTCGTCGGGCCCCGCGATCGCCGCGCGTTCCAGGACCTTGCTGATGCTCGGCGAGGCCTCCCCGCCGGTCACCCGCTCGACCGGCGCGTCCAGCCAGTCGAAGCACCGGCGCTGGATCTCGTCGGCGAGCCAGCCGCCGTACGACGTGCCCAGCGCGCCCTGCTCCACGATCAGGACCCTGTTGGTCTTTCGCACACTCGCCTCGACCGTCTCCCAGTCCAGGCTCGCCCGATCCAGCCAGCGCAGGTCGACGACCTCGGCGTCGACGCCGCTGTCCGCCGCCGCCTTCAGCGCGGTGTCCACCATCGCCAGGTAGGTCAGCACGGTCACCGCGGTGCCGGACCGGCGAACGGCGGCCGAACCGACCGGGACGCAGTAGTCCAGGTCCGTAACAGGAGCCTGGTTCACCGACCCGTACAGGTCCACGTGCTCCAGGACGATCACCGGATCCTGACACCGCAGCGCGCTGTTCATCAGGCCCACGTAGTCGAACGGCGTAGACGGCGCGGCGATCCGCCAGCCGGGCGCCGTCGCCATGATCCCGGCCGGGTCCATCGAGTGCTGCGACCCGTATCCGGTGCCGATGGCGACCTTGCTGCGCAACACCAGCGGCACCGCGCCGGCGCCGCCGAACATGTGCCGAGCCTTGCCGATCTGGTTGAACAACTGGTCGGCCGCCACCCACATGAAGTCCGCGTACATGAACTCCACCACCGGCGTGAACCGGCCGTCGATCGCGATCCCGCCGGCCAGGCCCGCGAAGGCGTTCTCGCTGATCGGCGTGCCCAGCACCCGGTCCGGATACTTGGCGGCCAGGCCGCGGGTCGCGCCGTTGGTACCCCCGTTCAGCCGGTGCACGTCCTCGCCCAGCACCACGATCCCGCGATCCTCGGCCATCCGCCGGTCCATCACCGCGGCGACCGCTTCGACGAACTTGCGCGGCGCCAACTCGCCGCGGAACGTGTCCTGCTCCTCGAACCGCGCATCGGCGAACTCGCTCAGATCGCCGCGCACCCCGACGTCCGCGAACGCCGCGTCCGGCCACTGCGCGGCACGGATCCGGCGCTCGCCGGGCTTGCCGTCGGGCACCGGTTCCAGCAGCACGGAGCCCACCTCGGCCATCAGCGCCTTCAGCCGCGTCGCATAGTCGTCGATCTGCGGCCGGGTCAGCAGGCCGCGGGCGACCAGCTTGGCCGCGACCAGGTCGATCGGGTCACGGGCGCGCCAGTCCTTCTCCTCCTCCTTGCTCCGGTAGCCGAAGGCGCTGCCCGGAAAGGAGCCGTTCTGATGGAAGTACCGATATACCTCCGCCTCGACGAGGGTCGGTCCCTTCCCGGCACGCATGTGCGCGACCGCCTCACCCATAGCGAGGTACACGGCCAGCGGGTCCATCCCGTCGACCTTCCAGCTGGCGATGCCGAAGCCCGGACCGCGGCCGGACAGCCGCGCCTCGCCGGTGGCCTCGGAGACACTGGTCGACACCGCGTAGCCGTTGTTCTCGACGAAGAAGCAGACCGGCAGCCGCCACGCCGCGGCCAGATTGAACGTCTCCAGCGTCGAGCCGATGTTGATCGCGCCGTCGCCGAAGTAGGCCACGGACACCGCGTCGGTCCCGGCCTGCCGGTGCGCCCAGGCGAAGCCCGCGGCCTGCGGCACGCCGCCGCCGACGATGGCGTTGGTGCCCATCGCGCCGGCCTGCTTCCACCGCAGGTGCATCGAGCCGCCGCGGCCGTGGCTGAAGCCGCGCTCCAGGCCGCAGATCTCGGCCAGCGTGCGCAGCAGCAGGTCCCTGACTCCGTCGGGCAGGTCGCCGAGCGGGTCGAGCCCCTTGGGCGCCAGGTACCCGAGCGCCTTGGCCAGGAACTGGTGGTGGCCGCGATGCGAGCCGTTGACGGTATCCGCCGCGGTCAGCCGCAGCGCCGAGCCGACGGCGCCGCCCTCCTGGCCGATGCTGGAGTGCGCCGGGCCGTGCACGAGGCCGGCGGCGGCGAGTTCGAGCACGTACTCCTCGAACACCCGGATGGCGACCAGCTCGGCGAGCATCGTCTCGAGCAGTTCCGGCGCGGCGGCGTCCCAGTCCTCGTCCGAGGTCTCGAGCTCGGTCCAGTGGGCCGCCGGCTTCAGACTCCGGTGCGCGGTCACGCCGTGCCGCCTCGCTCTCGGTCGGGGCCGGATGCCCGGTCGAACGCCTTGCCCCCCGGGTAGGAGACGAGCTCGAACTGCATGCCCCACGGCGCCAGGAAGTAGACCCAGCGCTGGCCTTCGCTCGGACCCCTGCTGACCGTGGGCTCGCCCAGCACGGTGACGCCCTGCCCGCGCAGGTACTCGACCGCCTTGTCCAGGTCCTCCACGTAGAGGGCCACGTGGTGCCCGCCGATGTCGCTGTTGCGGGGCTGTTCATGCCGCTGGTCTGGCGCCTCGTACTGGAAGACCTCGAACACCGCCTGCGCGCCGCAGCGGAAGAAATGCAGCTGCCGCATCACGGCGCGCGGATGGACGTTCAGGTGCCCGCTCATCCAGTCGCCGTCAGCGTCCTGGTACGGACCGAGGCTGTACATGTACTCGCAGCCCAGCACGTCGATCAGGAACCGCCGCGCCTCCCGCAGATCCGGGACGGTGAAGCCGATGTGGTCCAGCCGGGTCAGCCCGGGCAGGCCAGAGTAGGCGGACGCGGGTGCGGGGCCGGGGGCGTCGGTCACCGTGATCACCAGCTCACCGCGATGTACTTTTCCTCCAGGTAGTCGAGCAGGCCCCCATGCCCGCCCTCCCGCCCGAGGCCGGACTGCTTGACGCCGCCGAACGGCGCAGCCGGGTCGCTGATCATGCCGCGGTTCAGGCCGACCATCCCGTACTCCAGCGCCTCGCTCACCCGCAGCCCGCGCGCCAGGTCACCGGTGTAGACGTAGCAGGCCAGGCCGTACTCGGTGGCATTCGCGGCGTCGATCGCCTCCTGTTCGGCGGCGAAGGTGACGATCGGCGCGACGGGACCGAAGATCTCCTCGCGCAGGATCGCGGCGTGCGGCGGGACGTCGGACAGTACGGTCGGCTCGTAGTAGCACCCCGGCCGGTCCGGACGCTTGCCGCCGGTCAGGACCCTGGCACCGGCGGCGACAGCGCCGGACACCAAGTCGTCCACCTTCGCCGCGGCCGCCGCGTTGACCAACGGCCCTACCTGCGTTCCCGCCGCGGTGCCCGGACCGACGACCAGCGCCGCCATCCGCTCGGCCAGCCGGTGGCCGAACTCGTCGGCCACCGGTGCCTCGACGTAGAAACGGTTCGCGGCCGTGCAGGCCTCGCCGGCGTTGCGCATCTTCGCGACCATGGCGCCCTCGAGCGCGGCGTCCAGGTCGGCGTCCGCGAACACCAGGAACGGCGCGTTTCCGCCGAGTTCCATCGACACGTTCACCACCTGGTCCGCCGCCTCATGGAGCAGAACCCTGCCGACCTCGGTCGAGCCGGTGAACGACAACTTGCGCACGCGCGGGTCGTGCAGCATCGCGCGGACCACGGCTCCCGAGCGCCGCGCCGGAAGCACGTTGACGACACCATCGGGCACGCCCGCCTCGTGAAGGATCGCGGCGATGGCTAGCGCCGTCAGGGGCGTGTCGCTGGCCGGCTTCAACACTACCGTGCAGCCGGCGGCCAGCGCCGGGCCGAGCTTGCGCGTCGCCATCGCCGCCGGGAAGTTCCACGGCGTCACCAGTACGCACACCCCGACCGGCTGCCGTAGCACCAGGATCTTGTTCGTCCCGGCCGGGGCCGTCGTCGCTGTGCCCGCGGCGCGCACCGCCTCCTCGGCGTACCAGCGGAAGAACTCGGCGGCGTAGGCGATCTCGCCGCGCGCGTCGCTCAGGGCTTTGCCGTTCTCCAGCGAGATCAGCCGCGCAAGGTCCTCGCCGCGCTCGACCATCAGCGCGAACGCGCGCCGCAGGATCTCGGCCCGCTCGCGCGGCGCCGTCGCGGCCCACGCCTTTCCGGCCGCCGAAGCCGCGTCCACGGCACGCAGCGCGTCAGCCGCGGTGCCGTCGGCGACGCTGGCGATGACGTCCCCGGTGGCCGGGTCGAGCACGTCGAAGCGTCCGCCGTCGGATGACGGCTGCCACGTCCCGGCCAGATGGAGCTGCGTCGGCAGATCCTTGATCAGCATCCGATAGTCCTCAGTACGCGTTGGCGACGAACAGATCCTGGGCCGGGAAGAGCGTCAGCACCCTGGCGCCGTCCGGCGTGACGACGACCTCTTCCTCGATGCGGGCCGCCGAGAAACCGTCGTCGGCCGGGCAGTAGGTCTCCAGTGCGAACACCATCCCGGCCTGCAGCTCGATCGGCTCCGTCAGGCTGTTCAGGCGGGAGATGATCGGCCGCTCGTGCAGGCCGAGGCCCAGGCCGTGGCCGAACTGGAGGCCGAAGGCGGCCATCTCGTCGGCGAAGCCGAAGTCGGTGGCCGCGGGCCAGGCCAGCGCGATCTCGTCGGTGCCGACGCCGGGCTTGACCAGCGCGATCGCCGCGTCCATCCACTCGCGGGCCTTCTGGTAGGCCTCGCGCTGGCTCGCGGTGGCGCTGCCGACCGCGAAGGTGCGGTAGTAGCAGGTGCGGTAGCCGTTGAAGGAGTGGATGATGTCGAAGAACGCCTGGTCGCCGGGCCGGATCAGCCGGTCGGTGAAGTTGTGCGGGTGCGGGTTGCAGCGCTCGCCGGACACCGCGTTGACCGCCTCCACCTGGTCCGAGCCCATCTCGTACAGGCGCTTGTTGACCAGGGCGACGATGTCGTTCTCGCGGATCCCCGGCTTGAGGACGTCGACGATGTCCTGATATACGCCGTCGACCATCGCCGCGGCCTGGGTAAGCAAGGTGATCTCATCGGCGGACTTGAGCTGGCGCGCGTCGAGCATGAGCTGCTGGGCGTCGACGACGTGCAGGCCCTGGCGCTGCATCTCGAACAGGAACGCCGGCTCGACGATGTCCACGCCGACCGGCGCGTCCGCGAGGCCGGCGCCCGCCAGCAGGCCCCTGATCTCGCGGACCGCGGACTCCATCAGCCCGGCGGTGGGCGCGATCGCCCCGCGCAGGCCCAGCATCCCAGCCCGGCAGTTCTCCGGTTCGAGCCACGGCGAGTACAGCCGATGGTGCCGCGCCGCGGAACCGAAGTCCCACAGCATCGGCTCGCCGCCGCGGGTCAGCAGCGCGTAACGGGTCATCTTGTCGCCGAGCGCGCCGCCGATCCAGGTCTGCGTGGTGTACCGGATGTTGTAGAAGTCGAACAGCAGGAACGAGCCGCACTCGCTCGACTCCAGCGCGGCACGCGCGCGGCCAAGGCGATATTCGCGCAGCCGCGCGAAGTCGACGCGCTGCTCGAAGTCGACGCCGGCGTGGCCGGGGGCGGCTGTCGGGGGGTTGGGCAGGGCGGTCACAGTGTCAGTAGTCCTCACCGGAGACTGCAATCGTTTGTAGTTGCAAGGTAGTCAGCCCGAATCGGCAATGTCAACGTTCGGGCGCAATCGGTTGCTAGCATGGCTGACACTGATCGCGAACCCCCCGAAGGAAGGCCATGACCGAACCGGGGCCGGCTCCCAAGCCGCCCACGCTGCAGGACGTCGCCGACAAGGCAGGCGTCCACCCGGCCACGGCCTCGCGCGCGCTCAACCCGCGGACCCGGCCCATGGTCAACGCCGCCACGGTCAAGCGGGTGCTGCGGGCCGCGGCCGCGCTCGGCTACGAACCGAACCCGATCGCGCGCAGTCTGCGCACCAGCAAGACGCACACCGTCGGCATGTTCATCCCGGACCTGTCGAACCCGCTGTTCTCCTCGATGGTCCGCGGCGTCGACCGCGTCCTGTCCGCGGAGGGCTACGCCCTGCTGCTCGCCGACACCGACGACTCGGTCGAGCGCGAGGGCTCGCTCTATGTGGCGCTGCGCGGCCGCCAGGTCGACGGCCTGGTCATCGCGACCGCACAGGAGGACAGCGCGTTGATCGGCCGGGTCATCGCCGACCGAGTGCCGTTCGTCCTGGTCAACCGGGTGTCGCCGGCACATCCGGCGCTCGCGGTCGTCGGCGACGACGCCGGCGGCGTGCGCCAGGCGGTGGCCCACCTCGCCGAACTCGGGCACCGCAGGATCGCCTACCTGGCCGGGCCGCAGCGCACGCCCACCGGCGCCGGCCGCCTGGCCGCGTTCAAGCAGGCGATGGCCGAGCACGGCCTGGCCGCGCGCGCCGAGCAGATCGTGGAGTGCGCGGCCTGGTCCGAGCAGGCCGGCGCGCAGGCTATGGCAGGGCTCTACGCCGCCGGGCTCGACGCCACCGCCGTCGTCGCGGGCAACGACATGATCGCGCTCGGCTGTTACGACGTGCTCGGCGCGAACGGTGTCGACTGCCCCGGCGACGTCAGCGTCGTCGGCTTCAACGACATGCCGTTCGTGGACAAGTTCAACCCGCCGCTGACCACCGTGCACCTGCCCAACCGCGCGCTCGGCGAGGAAGCCGCGGCGCTGCTTTTGGACCGGATGGCCGGACAGGCGCTGACCGCGAAGACCATCGTGCTGCCGGTGACGCTGGTGGTGCGCGGGTCGACGGCACCGCCCCGGGATCGCTGAGGCGGTACGGCCGGCCGTCGTGGAAGTCACCCCCTTAGAGCGTGCGCGCGATGGGGGCCGGGTCGCGGGCCGCGAGCCCGTCGGAGACCTCCGCGTCCTCCGACGCCAATTCCAGCCCTGAGTTGCGGGCCTGCTCGACCAGCAGCGCGGCGAAGTCCTGCTCGCCATGCCCGCGGGCGACCGCCGCCTCCACCAGCTGCCGGGTCAGCGCGGCCAGCGGCATCGGCATGTGGGACTGCTTCGCCGCACTCAGCCCGAGGTCGAAGTCCTTGCGCAGCAGCGTGGTCGTGAACGTCGGGGTGAGGTCCAGGTTGACCAGCGCGGGAGTCTTGTAGCCACTGAAGACGGAGCCCATCACCGAGCCGTTCAGGAATCCCATCAGCGCGGCGCGCGACACACCGCCCTTCTCCGCCAGCACCAGCACTTCGGCCAGCGACTGCGTGACGACGCCGAGGAAGACGTTGTGCGCCAGCTTCACCAGCCGCGCCTCCTCCTGGTGGCCGACGTAGGTGACCGTCCGGCCGATGTCCAGCAGGAGCGGCAGCACCTCGTGGTAGGCGTCGGTGGGTCCTGACACCGCGATGGACAGCAGGCCGGCCTTGATGACCTTGGCATTGCCGCTGACCGGCGCGGCCAGGAACGCGATCCCGCGTTCCGCCGCCGCGGCGCGGATCCGGGCGGAGGTCTCCTGGGAGACGGTGCTCGAATCCACCACGACGCGCGGAGCGTCCTGCTGCCGCAGCAGTCCCCCGGTCCCGAGCAGCACCTGGTCCAGGTCGGCGTCCGCGCTGACCATCGTGAACACCACGTCCCGGCCGGCCAGGTCGGCCACCGTGTCGACGACGACCGCGCCGAGGTCCTCGGCCTTGGCCCGGGTCCGGTTCCACACGCGGACGTCGCGGCCCGCGGCGACCAGTCGGGCCGCCATCGCATGGCCCATGCGGCCGGTTCCGATCCAGCCGAGGGTCGGGTTCTCGCCCAAGGCGACACCTGCTTTCTGGAGTTCTGGGCGCAGCGCCGCCCGGGGATCCGGCTGTGGTTCGGGGTGTGCCGCCGGGTCCGTCCGGGCTTCGGTTCGCGGATCGGCCGACGCGCTTGACGCGTTCGAGACGGTCATGCCGTGGCCGCCTTCCGTACGGCGTCCTCTGTTGCCGCTCTCGCGGGTCGCGGGGCCGCGCCGAGGTAGAGCCGGGCCACTTCCGGATCGCCGAGCAGCCCGGCGCCGGTCCCGGTCAGGCGTACCGTGCCGGCCTCCAGGACGGCCCCGAAGTCCGCCACCGCCAGGCCCGAGCGCGCGTTCTGCTCGACCAGCAGGACCGTGCGTCCGGTGGCGGCCAGCCGGCTGATGCTTTCGAAGACCAGCTTGCGAGCACCCGGGTCCAGCCCGATGGAGGGCTCGTCCAGCAGCACGATCTTCGGGTCCAGGACGAGGGTGCGGGCCAGCTCGACCTGCTTCTGCTCGCCGCCGGACAGCGAGCCGGCGTGCTCGTGGCGGCGGCGCGCGCAGATCGGGAACATCTCGACCGCGGCGGCGACGCGTTCGCGTACCAGCTTCTTGTCCCTGATGAGGTGACCGCCCATCAGGAGGTTGTCGGCGACGGTCATCGCCGGGAACAGGCTGCGCTCCTGCGGCACCTGCGCGATGCCGAGCAGCAGCCGGGCCCGCGGATTGAGGGCACTGATGTCCCGGCCCTCGTGCCGGATGGTGCCCAGGCGCGGCTTGATCAGGCCGCTGACGGCCTTGAGGACCGTGGACTTGCCCGCGCCGTTGGGGCCGATCAGGCAGGTCACCGTCCCGGCCGCGACGGTGAGGTCGACGCCCCGCAGGATGTCGCCCGCGCCGTAGCCGGCCACCACGCCGGAAAGTTCGAGGATGGGCGCCACCGCGGTCCTCGTCACGGCGGTGTCCGTCTCGGACTCCTCCATCTCAAGCTCGTCCATGTCAGTCTCCCAAGTACGCGTCGACCACACGCGGGTCCCGTTGGGCTTCGGCAGGCGGCCCGGCGAAGATCCGCGCGCCACGGTCCAGCACGATGACCGGATCGCACAGCCGCATCACGAAGCCCATGTCGTGCTCGACGATCAGGAAGGTGACCCCGGCGGCGTTGCGCTCCCGGATATGCCGCTCCATGGTCTCGACGAGCACCGGGTTGACGCCCGCCGTCGGCTCGTCCAGCAGGACCAGCCGGGGCGAGCTCATCAGGACGGCCGCGAACTCCAGCAGTTTGCGCTGGCCGTAGGACAGCTCGGCGGCCAGCAGGTCGGCGACGTGCGAGAGCCGGAACTCCGCCAGCAGTTCGGCCGCGCGCGCCCGGTCCACGCTCGCGACCCGCTGGGTGAGCAGCTGCCGCCAGCCGTATCCGCCGGCGACGACCAGATTCTCGACGACCGTCAGCTGAGGGAACACCCGGGCCTGCTGGAACGTGCGGGTCAGGCCCTTGCGGTACAAGCGTCCCGGGTCGGCGTGCGCGACGTCGTGCCCGGCGAAGCGAAAGCTGCCGGCGTCCGGCTTGAGATAGCCGGTGACCAGGTTGAACAGCGTGGTCTTACCCGAGCCGTTGGGTCCGATCAGGCCGGTGATGCTGCCCTCTGCGACGTCCAGCGCGCAACCGTCGAGCGCGCGGACTGCGCCGAACGTCTTCGTCGCACCGTCCACCTCCAACAGGGCGCTCATATGACCGCCTCCCGCGACCGCTCGGCCGGCTGGGGCGCCGCGGCGGGGACCGACCCGCTCCGGGCGAGGCGGCCCGCACGGAGCCGGTCGGCGACGGTGGGGACGATGCCGCGGGGCATCAGCAGCATGATGAGCAGGAAGACCGCGGCGTAGGCGATGAGGTAGAACTGGCTGCCGCCGAGCCGGTAGGCCAGGTACTGCTGCGCGGGGACCAGGATCAGCGCGCCGAGGACCGGGCCCCACAGCGTCGCGCGGCCGCCGAGGAAGACCATCAGCACCATGCCGATGGTCAGCAGGGGGTCGAAGGCGTAGCGGGGATAGATGAAGCCCTGGTAGTAGGCCCACACCCCGCCGGCCATCGCGACCAGCCCGACACTGGCCGCGAAGGCCAGGACCTTGATGCCGGTGACCCGGACGCCGATGCCGCGGGCCTTGTCCTCGTCGGCGGCGATCGCCTGCAGCGACAGGCCGATCTTGCTGCGGACCGCGCCGAAGGTGAGCAGCATCGCCGCCAGGAGCAGGATCAGCATCGCGTAGTAGAAGGGCCACTCGAAACGGTCGAGACCGAACGGCGGCACCGGCAGTGCGATGCCCTGCGAGCCGCCGGTCCACGAGCGCAGGTTCGTCGCCAGGGTCTGCGCGACGAAGAGCAGGGTGATGGTGACGATGGCGAAGACGTCAGAACGTGTCCGCATGGCGATCAGCGCGACGGGCACGCCGAGCAGCGCGGCGCACACCCCGATCAGCGGCAGCCAGTAGAAGGGTTCGTATCCGCTGGTCACCTGGCGGTGCTGGAAGAGCAGCGCCACGCCGTAGGCGCCGACGCCGAAGAAGGCGGCGTGGCCGAGCGAGGGGTAACCGGCGAACCCGCCGACCAGGTTCCACGCGGCGGCCAGCGCCGCGTACATGAGCGTGAAGAACAACAGGTTGAGGACCCAGTGGTCGAGGCCGAACAGCGGCAGGGCGGCGAGCGCGGCGGCGAAGCCCACGCCGCGCAGCGTTCCGAGGCGTGTCACAGGGAACCTCGTTCTTTCGCGCCGAACATGCCCTGCGGGCGGACCAGCAGCACCGCGAGCAGGATGAGGAAGAAGGTGAACTCGGACCACGTCGGGTCGACCGCGGAGGCCACCACCGCGGAGGACGTCGAGATGATGACCGCGGCCAGCACGGCGCCGCCGATGCTGCCCAGGCCGCCGAGGATGACGACCGAGAGCAGCTTGCTGATGAGGTCGTAGTGGCTGCCGGCGTTGAACGGGAACTGGAGCCCGTACACCGCGCCGGCCGCGCCCGCGGTGGCCGCGCCGAGCCCGAACCCGAGCGCGGAAACCCGCTGGGTGTCGACGCCGAGCAGCCGGGCGCTGGCCGGGTTCTGCACGGTGGCCCGCACCGCCCGGCCGAAGCCGGTGAAGCGCAGGACCGCGTACAGCACGGCTAGCAGCACGACCGACAGCGTGAACGCGGCCAGGCCGACGAAGGTCACCTGGTATCCGGCCACGGACCAGCTCCTGTCGGCGTACGAGGTGTTGATGGAGCGGTAATCCGTCTGCCAGATGACACTCATGATGCCCTCGAGTAGCAGCGCGACGGCGAAGGTCACCAGCAGGCTCAGCTGCGCGGAGTCCTCACGCCGCAGCGGCCTGAGGAACACCGCCTGCACCGTGACCCCGATCGCGAACATCGCGGCCGAGGTGATGGGGATGGCCAGGAACGGGTCGATCCCGGCTCCGGTGAACAGCGCGTACGACAGGTAGGCGGCGAGGATGACCATCGCGCCCTGGGCCAGGTTGACGACCTTCATGACGCCGAAGATCAGGGTCTGACCCGACGCCATCAGTGCCAGGACCCCTCCGGTCAGCACCCCGAGGATGATCCCTTGGACGAGTGCGTGCATGCTCAGCCGCCCCAGTTCGGCTTCGGGTAGACCGGCGCGGCCTGCGCGCGGTCGGCCGGGTAGACCGGGGTGAGCTTGCCGCCGATCCACTCCACCAGCGCGAAGCTGCCCTGCGGCTGGCCGACGGCGTCCCAGCTGAGGTTGCCCAGGACCGTGGGCCACGTGCCGCTGTGCAGGGCGCTGATGATGGTGGCGTTGTCCAGCTTGCCGGTCTTCTTCGCGACGTCCTCCAGCAGTTGGCCGGCAGCGTAGGCCTCGGCCGTGGAGTTGTCGATCTGGTCGACGGTGCCGCCGTACTTGGCGATGTAGGCGTTGGCGAACGCCGCGCTGCCGGGCGCTTGCGTCGCGGGGTACCAGTCGCCGGCGGAGAAGACGCCGTTGACGTTCGCCGCGCCGACCTTGTCCGGGAACTGGACCGGGGAGTTCGCGCCGTTGGACATGAACAGGAACTTGGGCGAGAACTTCAGCTGCACCATCGACTTGACCTGGCTGTACGCGTCGGAACTCTGCGTCCCGCTGATCACCGCGTCCGGGTTCGCGGCGGCGACCTTGGCGATGACCGGGCCGAGGTCGAGGGTCTCGGCGGCGTAGACCTGCTTGTACACGGTCTTGATCCCGGCCGCCTCGAACCGCGCCCGGATGTCCTCGGCGATCGGCGCGGCGAACGGATCGTCGAGCTCAGCGTAGGCGGCGGTCTTCGGCCGCTGGGAGGCCGGCAGCGACAGGATCCAGTCCGCGAACACCTCGCCGGACTTCACCACCGGCGCGGGCTGCACGAAGAACAGGTTCCCGAGCTTCTGATCGAACACCGCGGGACCGCCGCCGGCCGGTTCGATGAACGCGTAGCCGTAGCGCTTGGCGACCTGCGAGGCCGGCACGGTCAGCAGGCTGGAGAAGGGTCCGAAGACAAGATTCACGTGGTCGCGGTCGATGAGGTTCTGGTAGTTGGTGACGACCTGGTCGGTGCTGGAGGCGTCGTCCACGACCTTGATGCTCACCTTGCGGCCGAGGATGCCGCCGTTCTTGTTGACGGTGTCGGCCCACAGCTCGTAGCCCTGCTGCACCGCCTTCCCGCTGTCCGCGAAGTCGCCGGTCAGGGACAGGGAGGCACCGATGACCAACGGTGCGTTCGCGGCGGGCGCGGACGATCCGCTGGACGTCGCACACCCACCGGCCCCCGCGACCACGACCGCGGCGATCAGGAGCCCTGCCGTCGGCAGAAAACGATTGCGTCTATGCATTGCCGAACTCCTCTGCCAGAGGGATGAGAGAGCAGATCCTCGGGGCAGACGCTACGATCAGCGCTCGCGGACGCCCTGCGGATCGGTTCAATGAGAGCAACAATCGATTGCAGGCGGAACAGAGGCCACCATTGCGCGCCGAAAAGGGATGTGTCAAGGGTTTCGCGCCTCGGGCCGCCCGCAGGCGGCCGACCGTCCGCGTGGACACGGTCCACTCGACCCGGTTCCCGGCTCTGGCCCTGATCACGTGACGAGGCTCAGCCGGCAAGAGCTGTCCTGGCTCTGAGAAAGTCGAACACAGCCCGCCCGCAGCCGCCGCGTCGAAGCGCTGATCTACGATCGCGACGCGAGACATCCGCGCCAGCCGGCAGCAGCACGGCTCCGCAAGACGGGCCTACCCGACTCCCTTTTGGAGGAATGGGAGAGGCGGAGTCGAAACCCGACGGGCCGAACTGCCGAACTGCCTTGATCTCGCCAAACCCACCAAATGAGACACCGTCTAAGGGCTCGGTCTTGGACGGCGTCGGCGATCTCCGGCCGGACCGGGCCGCTGAGGTAAGTCTGCTTCTTGGTGATCGGGTCGATCCCCGCGGAGAGCTTGGCGCGGGAGCCGGTCTTGAGGGTTTCGATGAAGCCCTCTGCCATACCCACGGGGTAGCTGCAGGCAACGACTCATTCCAGAAATCATTCCAGCAGGTCGCTCAAATCAGCGAAGAGCCCAGGCCGGATGTCGCTCTGACCTGGGCTTCGATCTGAGCCCCCTATCGGAATCGAACCGATGACCTACGCATTACGAGTGCAACAGGATTCGTGCCAGGGGCGCCGACCTCCGTGCCGCTCCTTGCATCCCGATTGGTGGCCCGACACCTGGCCGCTGGTCTTGCTCTATCCACTCGTCGATGACGGCGTAGCGCGGTTCTCTATCGTGCCCAGTACCGCGGCCGCGGCCCGGCGGCGAAGCGGAAGGCGCGGGTCCCCATGAGCAACGTCAAGCTGACGATTTACGACGTGGCACGCGTGGCCGGTGTGTCGCGCTCGACCGTCTCCCGGGTGATGAACGACGTCCCAGGCGCCTCGCAGCAGATCCGCACCCGCGTGCTCACGGTCGCAGCGCAACTCGGCTACCGGCCCAGCGGCGTCGCACGCGCACTGGCTACAGGCCGCACCCGCACTATCGATCTGATCGCGGTGACCCACGGTCCGCCGTCCGGCTGGCTGGGCGTGCACCCGCACTACAGCCGGACCGCCTGTTACTCGAACTGGTACTCAGCACGATCGTCTGGGCGAGACTGCGCCAGAACTGTGCGCACAGTTCAGATCACATCTGAACCAGCCCCGACCCGGCTGACGCGGCCGCGCTAGTCGTCAATCCACCCGAACCCATCTTCGCTGCGGCCTAACGATCCTCACTCTTCCGAGCGCGGATCGGAAAACCTCAGTAGCTCTCTGCTGGCCATTGCCAGCTCGTATGCCACCTTACTCAGCTAACACCATTCGGATCGCTGGAACCCCATCTCAGTCGCAACCGAGCGAGTGTCATCTCACCAGGAAGCCAGGCCTTGTGAACTCTGGGTCAAGTATCAGTGTGCTCGATGTCCAGGCATCCGCCGGTGGAGTAACGATCGCAGCGTCACGCCAGCTGAAGTGTGGCGTGTCCGGCGGAACCGTGCCCCGGATCACCGATGCCGGCAGTTCTCGGATGTCGCTGACATGTTCCGAAGTCAAGACGTCCGTCACGAACGCGGAGCCAGTGAAGACCACTTGCACCAGGCGCCATGACTCAGGGAAGCGCTGACTAGTCTCGAACTCATGGCGGGATAAATAGACTCTCCCGCTCGTCCGCGGCCCCGCGCCTTTCCGACCTCCCAGCGCTGCACAGGATCTGCATGCACTTCGATGTCATAACCATGGAAGTTCGAGACCGGGCAACGTGGGTTGAACGGGAGGCCTGCATACCGAAATCCTGCAAGGCAGACTCCTTCCGCTACATCTCCATCGCCTTGGATGATTCCTTCAAATCGTCATCTCGGATCAGCGATCGCGACTCGATGAGAACATCCCTCAGGTCGCCACCGAGCCAGCGGAGTGCGGCGAGATCCTCGTGGGGGATGTAATCCCAACGCACCTCGCCGGCTCGCACAACGATGTACACAGCCAGGCTGGAGGTTGCGCGGCGAGAAGCAGTGCCGCGATGTCGCGCAGCGCGAGTTCGAAGCTCGCCCACTATCGCCGCCAGCCCTTGCGAGATCACCACACCTCCCTCGTTCACGGGCGAATCCGCAGGACATGAGTGACTCCGCAGGCCGCTCACCCGTCGCCGCGGCGACATGCGCGCCGTGCTCACGAGCGGCTCGCACCGAGTCCGAGACGCCGTCCCTCGCCGCTAGCAAGGCGACCGAAGACAGAAGCAACACGCTGTAGCAGACTCCGCGCCGCGGCAAAAGAAGAACGATGCTCCGGCGCTCCGTCAGCCCATCAGCAGTGCGGCGACGACCTGCATGTCTTCTGGCGCGACAGCGCGCCCCCGGTCTGGATGTCCGGCTCAGGAAGTGGCACGTGCACCAGCCCCGGGTCGTCCGACGAGCTTCGCTAGGGCCTTGATCTTCTCGCGCAGACGCTGGTCCACCGCCTCGTCGATGGTGTCCCGGCTAAGCAGGATGGTGAACGGCGTCACGATGCTGTCTGCGAGGCCGATGGCGGTGAATGCGATCGACGCTGCAAGAAGTCGGGCCGGCATTGAAGGTGCGGTCCAGGTAGATCGTGTGGTGGCACCAGTGGTGCAGACTGACGCCCTCCCCGCACGCCGCCGGATTCGCGAGCAGGATGCGGCAGTTCGGGTCGTTCCGGAAGCGGTTGAGCTCAGCTTCGCGCGTCATCGCTCCTGTGGGCGTACTGTCCTCGGAGGGATGCCTCCGTGGACGAGCGCGGGCTCGTGGTTTCTGAGCGACGCATGAAGGATCCTTAAATTGCACACGAATGTGGACCAAATGATGACCTTCTGGCCCCGCGCGGCCTCGTCCTCGACGATCCGTTGGACGGCCCGTACTTCAAGGGATCCCGTGGTCACTGTAGCGCTGCAACAGACGCATGACGGACTGTCTCCCCGCAGCGTCAACGGCGGTGCGTAATCCCCGCTCGTCATCCGCATCGGATCCGGCGACGAGAAGCATCGGATTTGTCGCCGCTTTCAGCAAGTACATTGTGATCCGGCCACGGATCCAACTGCCGACGGTTATCCTTCTCCAGTGCGAACCTTTTGCGGTAGCCGGCCCGAGAAGCGCCTGGTAGACAGCCGCGATGGGCCCCATTTTACCTTGGCGCTCCACGGTGATGCTCGCGGGGGAGTTCGAGCCGAGCCTTGGGCGTGCGCACGAAACCGTGAGATGGCGGCGCTCGTCTCCCTCAAGACATCCTCATCGCGGCCGGTTACGCTGTTGTAGGCACTCGCCGGGAGGATCTGCCGGTCCTGGCCTGGGTACAGGAATCTGATCGGAGCCACCAGATCGTAGGCGCCCTGTGGGGCAGGAGTCCCAGTGAGCGTGTCACGGCGCCGCGCTGCGTAGGCGAGATCTAGGACAGAGCGCCCGTGCACCCCCAGTTCGCCGCGCTTGATCCGGTGGGCCTCGTCTAGTACCACCTGCGTCGGTCGCCTGGCGACGAACGCCCTAATCCGGTCATAGTCGAGAGCAACTCGGTTGTAGTTCGTCAGCAGGATCTCAGTGCTGTCCAGGATCGGGGCAGCCGCCCCGGCGTGAACTGCAAGCTTCAGGGTTGTCGGTCCGTCCAGAGCGACCACGTCCTCCTTCCACGAAGGAAAGGCGGCGATCGGCGCGATGACCAGAAGTTGCTGGATGTCGCCGCTTGCGCGCGAAAGCGCGTAGTTCGCCAAGGCCACAGTGGTTTTCCCCGCCCCGGGAACAGAGAAGTCCGCGCCGTGCGGCAGCCGGCTAAGAGTGCGCAGATTCTCTACTTGAAATGGCTTGAGCCGCCGCTTGAACCCTGTCGAACGAAGGCGCTCCTCGAGCTCAGCCAGCTGCACGAGAGCGGTGTCGGCAAGCGCTCGCTCACGCTGCTTCCGGTCAGCGGCCAACGATTGTAGCTGCTCAGTCAGAAACGGACCGATCTCGACCCCTTCGCGGTATACAGCACGCACCTCGCGGACTACCGACAGCTCTGCCAGAAACACATCAACGCGCACCTCGGTCCGGTCGGTCGTGCCCCCCACGATTCCGCGAGAGAACGCCTCTTGTAGACGAGCCCAGGCACCGGGACTGGTTTCTTCGCTTCGTTCGAGCACGACCCCGGACGTAGACGCTGATGGATCTCCGCGTGAATCACGGCTGGTCCTTGATCTGCTGCAGCACGTCAGCGATCTCATCGAGTCTTCGCTGGAACCCCTCCTCATCCCATTCGGAGAACGCGCGGGCCTTCGGCAGCGTGGCGAGAGCGCGTTGGAGGTCGCCGATGGCCTGCTCCACTCGCTTCGCTGGTGCGCTGACAGTGCTCTGATCACGGGCCTCCTCCTCAGCCTCGCCGGCCGCGAGTGTGATGGCGCTTCTGAGCCCCTGGAGAACCTCGTTCAACTCGACCTCGCCGCCGTCGGCAAGCGGGACCGACGCCTCGCTGCGCCTTTCTGCGACAAGCTGGAGCATCCCCTGCAGGGGCGTCGGTTCGGGGATCTCGCCGAGAATGTCGTCCAGAGGATCGCCGTCAGCCACAGTCGCCTGAGCCGCCTCAAGGACGGGACTCAGCACCGGGTCGTTCTCGATCTCCCGCTTCACGAGCTGGGAGGCGTCCGCACGCCGCAGATTGCGCAGTTTCCGATACTCGACGCCGGCGAGCGTCCCCAGGAAGTAGACAGACTTAACCGAATCGGCCTCGGGTTGGGGCTTGTTCTTGATGTGCTTGGCAAGCTCGTCGAAAGCTGACTCATTGTTACGAAGTCTACATATTCGCGCGCCCCTCGAGAGAGGGCGACGAGCTGATGCACTTGCTGGATCTTCTCGTACTGCTCTCGGACATCGCTGGCCTTTCGGTGCATCCGCGCGGCCACGCGCGCGAAGTCCTTGCCCTCGCGGTTGTAGAGCTCTTCGATCAGGAGAGCTTCATTGACCCATGAGTACTCCTGTCTGAAATCCTTTGCAACCTGCAGCTCTGCCTCGAGGTCGACGAGTTCGGCGGCAGTCGCGTCCTTCGGAAGAACGAGGCAGGTGACGTATCGAGCCATCGCCAGTCCGTGCTGCTCGTATAGCGCCCGCATGGCTGCCCGAGCGGCGGTTGCCATTGATGAGAACCCCGTCTGCGGTGATGATCGCTGGCTCCTGCTGGCCGCGATCCGCAAGGTCCGCCTTGAGGTCTTCGAAACCCTCCTGACCGCTGAGGATGCGGTACTGCGCCCTCCTGCCCCTCGGGACCCAACGGATCCCGCGTGAAGAGATCTTCGCGTCCTGAGCGACGGATCTCCCTGAGTTGCTCAGCGCGAGTCCGGTGATTGAGCGTGGAGAAACGTAGCCAGGCCACCTCGAGCTCGATCTGCGGCAGATCCTTGTCGGCCCTCGGCCATGAGGGGACACGCGTATTCCGCGGCTTGAGCGTGCTCTGGATGCGAACCTGGATGAACGCAGCCCGATCCGGGTCGAGGTTGGGCACGAGCACGTGACTCAACTCCTGTATGTAGTGGCGCGTCTGGGGCCGAAACGCGAGGTGATGTTCACTCTGACGCCGTCCCCGCGACGCTGAAAACCGATGTGCCCGACGTACGACGCCACCCGCTCACCTGGAATGCCGAAGGCTTTCAGCAGGATGCTCGGGAAGGCACGCTGTTGGGCTCCGTCCCAGTTCCACTCGGTGGCACCTGTGTTCCGGTCAGGCATCACGTAGATGCACGGCGGGGAACGTTGCGGCCATCGATCATCACGGACTGCTCTGCCTTGGGGCAGATCCTTTGTGCGGTGCCACAGATCTGGCTCTCGAAGATCACACCGGCCAGCACATCAGGCCTTTCATCGAAGAATCTCTTTCTGAGACGATTTACGCCTTTCGACACATGCTCACCAGGGTGGTAGCTCTTGCTGTCGCACAGCCACCACAGATACGTCTCGCCTGCCCAGGTAGGCATGCTGCAAGCCTGGCTGCTGTGCGCGCCGTCCGGGCATCCCTTCTGGATGATGGCCACGTCCTGCGCCTGTCCAGCAACGGAGAGCCGGTAGACGGTGTCCTTGCCGTACTCGGGTTTCCTCAGGCTCTGGACCGCGCCGCTCTCGTGCAGGTAGTCGAGTAGACCTGCGAGGAAATCCCGACGGTCGGCGTTGCTCGCGCTCATACTTCCGCGAACGGCTTCGATGGCAGCCGGCAGCGAGTCTTGGAACTCGTCGACGCTGACACCATATCGGTGCAACAGATCTGTCTCAGTCGCAAGGGACCGGATCAGGTGCGACACCCTGCTTAGAACAACAGGCGGCGGTGCTCCCGTGTGCCTGCAAGGCGCGGCTTGTTCTGCGCTCAAGGTGTGGTTCCTCCCCGCGATGCTTTCACCATCGGCGAATCATCATGCCGGCGTCAGTCGGCCTCCAGCCGGAGATTGCCGGCCACCGCTCGACAGGCAGTTCAGTGAGCGAGTGTCAGGGTGACGATGGATCGTTGCGCATGATATCAATGCGACAGTCGCCTCAAGGGCGATGCTCCATTGTCAGTCGTAAGTTGGACGGCTGGGCTGCGCCGTTATCTGTGTGCTCGCTCCAATATCTCCGCAGTATCCATCCTCCTTGTCTCAATGCCCTTCGGTTAAATGACCAGTTTGGCCGCTGTCAGAGGTTCTCCGGGACCTCGATCTTTAAAGACAGGTCGGCCTCTGCCTGCTCAATGCGCTCGTTGTACAGTTCCAGGAGATTGCGGATCCCCGGAGCGAACGCCGGCCTGGCTGAAGCCGGCCAGCTCCTCGATATTTGTGCCGACGAAGTCCTCGATGGACTGGATCGCCACTCGCGGAGTTGATGTCGGCGTCGCCCGCATGGACGTAGGCATTGGTGAGTCGGTCCTGGGGTACAAGTACGCGGGGGCGGAATAGCTGCCGGAGATTGTGGGCGCAGCGCTCGCGGAAGACCGTTTCACCGGGTGCCATCGTCACGTGGATGGCTGTGTCGCCGATCTGGAAGTCACCGGCGCGACCTGTCTGCTGGTCCGCCGTCGTGTGGCTCTCAACGTTGATCGCCTCGTCCGGGAACCGGATCTGAAGCTTCGCGCCGACCAGGTGCTGAGCTATCGCGCCGGCAGCGTTGCCCTCGCGATCACGACCTGCCGCAATGATGGCCGCCACGATGGCTCTCACTGACCAGGACGAGTCGAAGGCTACGCTTACTGCTGTCATCCGAAGAAGTCGTGGCGCGCTTGGATGACGAACCAGTGCTGCACCATCGAGGCGAGGAGTTGGCGCTCAAGTGCGCTGAAGGCGTCGACCCCTGCCTCGACGCCACTACGATTGACAAGAACGGCAAGTTGGTTCGCGTGGTCGACTGTGGCGCGAGACGTTCGCCCGCCCTCCCTGGTGAACACCCGCCCTTCGTCATGCTGGGCAAGAATTTCCCGGATCTTTGAACCGCCTGCACCCTTCACCTGGGATTTCGTCAAGTAGTCCGTAGGTGTCAGCGGAAAGTACTCGCTCAAGAACTCCGAGACGTACAATCCGGCGCACATCACGTTCGTCTTGACTTCACCCGCAGCCGAGCGGTTCCCCTCGTACCACGGCTGCACCGCCTGGATCATTGTCTCGGCAACGCCCCTGACC
>CAVQPP010000282.1:0-19762 GCA_963714445.1 uncultured Actinomycetota bacterium | reverse complement strand
GGCTCCTCGGCTCCTTAAGTCTGTTCAGAACAGGGCGATGCTACGCACAGTAGGCCAACCGCGGTGAACCGCCTCCTGAACGAACTGTGCCCTTATCAGCATGCTCACCCTGTCCAATGGAACAGTGTCGCGCCGGGGGAAATTGCCCCCGTCGCGACCGTGTCCACGGCGGCGATCGCGGCGTCCAGCGCGATCACCGGGCAGATCGGGGAGAGGCCGCCGGCCTCGATCTCGGCCGGGTTCCACCGGATCACCGGCGCGCCGGCCTCGATCTCGGTGCCCTCGACGGCGAGCAGTTCGAAGCCCGCGCCGTCCAGGTTCACCGTGTCGATGCCCAGGTGCACCAGCACCCCGCGGCCGTCTCTCCCGGCGACCACGAAGGCGTGCGGCTTGAGCTTGACCAGGGTCCCGGCGATCGGTGAGCAGGCGGTCAGCGGGACGCGCTCGGGGTCGACCGCGGCTCCGGGCCCGACCATGGCCTGCGCGAAGACCGGATCCGGCACGTCATGCAGCCGTATCGCGGTTCCGGCGAGCGGCGAGCCGACGAGAAGCACGGTGTGCTCTATCGGCGTGGCGTCCATCGGCGCGGTGTCCATCGGCAGAGGGTCCATCGGCAGAAGAGGTCCGCGTCCGAATTCAGAGCAGGTCCTCGATATCCATACACAACGTGTCCGCTTCGGGCCCGACCACAACCTGAACGACGGTGCCCGCCTTCATCACGCCGTGCGCGCCGGCCGCCTTAAGCGCCGTGTCGCTCACTTTCGAGCCGTCCCGCACCACGGTGCGCAGCCGCGTGATGCAGGGCTCGATCTCGACGATGTTGTCGGCCCCGCCGAGTCCGGCGATGATCGCCTCTGCCTTGTCCATCTTCGTTCTCCTGGGGGGTCGACGGGCCGGGATGAATTGTTCGGATCGAAGACCTTGACAGCTACTGGCCCTCGGTGGTCTAGTCCGGTCCAGACACTAGCGTGACCAAATCGTTGAGAACAGATCTGACGAGATATTCCGCTGGTGGCAATACCATCACGATCGCGATCCACCCGCTTTACAAAACGCAAGCTGCTCTACAAAACGCGTGCGACGACGACGCCTAAGGACACGGCCCCCGATGGAGATCAGTCCCCGCAGCCCGGTGCCCAAGCACCAGCAGCTGCGCGAGATCCTGATCAACCAGATCGACACCGAGCTGGAACCGGATACACCGATCCCCTCCGAGCGGGATCTGGGCGAGCGGTACGCGCTCTCCCGGATGACCGTGCGCCAGGCGATCAACCAGCTCGTTGCGGAGGGGCGGCTGTACCGCGTCCGCGGGCGGGGCACCTTCGTCGCGCAGCCGAAGATGGACCTGCAGATCAGGCTGGCCTCGTTCACCGAGGACATGACCCGCCGAGGCATGGTTCCGGCCTCGCGCACGCTCGCCTTCGAGCGGATCGAGGCCACCCCGGTGATCGCGCGCCAGTTGGAGCTCAACCCGGGCGAGCCGGTGGTGCGGCTGGCCCGGCTGCGTTACGCGGATTCGATCCCGATGGCGGTGGAGCGAACCCACCTGCCGGAGAACCGGGTGCCCGGCCTGCTCAGCCACGGCACTCCGCAATCCCTGTACCAAACCCTCGCGGACGAGTACGGTCTCAAACTCACCTGGGGCGAACAAGTCATCGAGGCAGGCAACCCGGATCCCGAGGACGCCGCGCTGCTGGAGATCCCGGCCGGCGGAGTCGTGCTCCAGATGTCAAGGCGCAGCTACGCCGGCGACGTGGTCATCGAATACGCCGTCTCGGCATACCGCGCCGACCGGTACCAGCTCTGGGTACCCCTTGAAAGGCCCGCACAGCCGATCACCAATCCCCGCGCTGCGCGCCCGGCCGGCGACGTCGGCGCTACGCGCGGATAAACCCTCACTGTATGTGGAGGACTGTCCATGACCGCGGCTTCAGCCGACGGGCTGCCACCGGCAGCACCAACGAGTAACGCGATACTTGCCACGCTCCAGCGCATCGGCCGTTCGCTCATGCTGCCGATCGCCGTGATGCCCGCCGCCGGACTGCTCATCCGGCTCGGCTCCGACGACGTCCTCGGCGAGCGCACGCCCGGCGACAACACCCAGCACGGCCTGTACCTGGCCACCGCGACCGGCTGGCACTTCCTGGTCTACGTGGAGTCGGTCTTCTCCGCCGCCGGAGCCGGCATCTTCAACTTCCTGCCGCTGCTGTTCGCCATCGGCGTCGCGATCGGCTTCGCCCGGCGCGCCGACGGCTCGACGGCACTGGCCGCCGCGGTCGGCTACCTGGTCTACAACGAGGTCTCCGCGGCAGTCTTCAAGATGCCGGCCGGCCACGCGTGGCGGGCGGACTGGGCCGGGCCGTTCTACGGCACGGATCCCAAGACCGGCGTGACGTACTCGGACGTCATCTCGCACAACCCGACCTACGTGCTCGGCGGCATCTTCGTCGGCCTGATGGCGGCGATCCTGTACCAGCGCTACTACCGGATCAAGCTGCCTCCGTACCTGGCGTTCTTCGGCGGCCGCCGCTTCGTGCCGATCGTCACCGCGTTCGCCGCGGTCGTACTCGGCGTGGTGATGGGCCTGATCTGGGAGTTCGCCGCGGTGCCGATCAACAACCTCGGCGGGGTGGCCGCGCGCAACGGCACCGCCGGAGCCGGCATCTTCGGCCTGATCAACCGGCTGCTGCTGCCGTTCGGTCTGCACCACATCCCGAACAACATCGTGTGGACCTCGGCGGTCGGCGGCACCTGCCACCAGAACGGCACGCTCTACGCCGGCGACCTGGTCTGCTTCTTCCACGGCAGCCACACCGCGGGCATGTTCATGACCGGCTTCTTCCCGATCATGATGTTCGCGCTGCCCGCGGCGGCCTACGCGATGACCCGGGCGGCCCGGCCGGACCGGCGCAAGCTGGTCGGCGGCATCATGCTCTCCGCCGCGCTCTGCTCGTTCCTGACCGGCGTGACCGAGCCGATCGAGTTCGCATTCCTGTTCGCCGCCCCGCTGCTGTTCGGCGTGCACGCGGTCCTCACCGGCGCGTCGCTGGCGATCTGCCAGGGGCTCGGCATCCACGACGGCTTCTCGTTCTCGGCCGGATTGTTCGACTACATATTCAATTACAACATCGCGACCAAACCGTTGTGGTTGATCCCGATCGGTCTGGTCTTCGCCGTGGTGTACTACTTCCTGTTCACATTCGCCATCCGGACCTTCAACATCATGACGCCGGGCCGAGAACCCGACGCGGATGAGGAAGCGGGCACCGCGGTGCTGGCCGAGGCAGCGTCTTGACCATCTGTTAGCTCTAGGAGTCTGACACCGCAGTGGTCTGATCGACTAAGCTGACAAGTGGACAGGCTGATTGGCGCAGCCCGATCCGCAGCAGTCTGAGAGCACACACAGACCCCCGTCTCCGGCCCCCGCGACCAGGGCCGGAGACGGGTTCCGTGTTTCCGGGGCTAGTTCGCGCGGCTGGCGACCTGTTCGGACAAGCAGCAGCGAAACCTCACTGGAACACACCCGCCGCAACGTCGTAGTCGTACGTGTAAATCTCGCGCCCATCGATGAATGCCCGCTCGACCCGCTGCATCACGTCCAAGGGGTCACCGGACCACACGCACAGGTCCGCGTCCTTACCCACGGCCAGCGAGCCGAGGCGGTCGTCAATGCCGAGAATGCGTGCCGGATTGACCGTCAGAGCACGCAAGGCCGCATCCCGGTCCAGGCCTTCCTTAACCGCGAGCGTAGCCTGGTGCACCAGGAAGTTGATAGGCACGACCGGGTGGTCCGTCGTGATCGCGACCATCACGCCTGCCTTATGCAGCCGACCCGGGTTCGCCAGCGAGCGGTTACGCAGCTCGACCTTCGAGCGTGACGCGAGCAGGGGGCCGATGATCACCGGGACGCCGCGCGCGGACAGCTTGTCGGCGATCAGATGCGCCTCGGTGCCGTGGTCGATGACGAGTTCGTAGCCGAACTCCTCCGCGATACGCAGCGCGGTGGCGATGTCGTCGGCGCGGTGCACGTGCTGGCGCCACGGGATCTCACGCCGCAGCACTCGCCCCAGCGCCTCGAGCTTGAGGTCGCGCTCCACCGGCCTGCGCTCGTCTTCCGGCTTGGCAGCCTCCGCGTCGATCTTGGCCAGGTAGTTCGCCGCCTCGACGAACGCGCCGCGAATCACCGCGGCCGTACCAAGCCGAGTCGAAGGCGTCTGCTGCTTGTCCCCATAAACCCGCTTCGGGTTCTCGCCGAGCGCCGACTTGATCCCGGCCGGCTCGCGCAGCACCCGGTCGTCCACCGTGCCGCCCCAGGACTTGAGTGCGACCGTCTGCCCGCCGATCGGGTTGCCCGAGCCGGGGTTCACGTTCACCGCGAGCACGCCGCCGATGATCGCGTCACGCCAGCCCGGCTCGTCCGGGTTGATCGCGTCGATCGCACGGACGTGTGCGGTGACCGGGTCGGTCAGCTCGTTGGTGTCGTTGCCGGCCCAGCCCTCGCCCTCCTCGTGCACGCCGAGGTGGCCGTGCGCCTCGATGAAGCCGGGCAGCACCCACTTCCCGACCGCGTCCACGATCGTCGCGTCCTCGGGCACCGACAGTTCGGCGCCGCCGAGCGCGCTGATCCGGCCGTCCTCGATCAGCAGGGTTCCGCCGTCGATCGGGTCGCCGTCGATCGGCACGATCCTGCCGCCGACGATCGCGGTCACCGCCATGATTTCTCCCGTGAGTAATGAGTGCCTCGGCTCGTAGGCCATGACAATAATCGGTGGACTGTCGGCGGCGCGCTGGTAACGTAGGCGGCCTTCCCCAGACACATACGGCGCTTGGAGCTGTCATGCCTGCCCGCGCGTCTTCCCAGCCCGCGCAATCCACCGCCGACCCCACGATCCGCGCCGAGCGTGCTCACCTGGCCGAATCCCGCGCCGCGTTACGCACCATGCGCGACGAGACGCTGGCGCTCAAGGCGCAGGGCGGCAACGCCGTCTCCACCGAGGTGCTGCACGCGTCGATCCAGGCGCGTGCCGCCGCATTGCTAGACAACCCGGACGTGCCGCTGTTTTTCGGCCGCCTGGACTACTCACGCGAACTGCCCGGCGAATACCGGGGCGAGAGCTTCTACGTCGGCCGCCGGCACGTGCACGACGCGTTCGGCGACCCGATGGTCGTCGACTGGCGCGCTCCGGTCTCGGTCGCGTTCTACCGGGCCAGCGCGAAGGACCCGCACGGCTTGGCACTGCGCCGCCGCTTCGGCTTTTCCGGCGGCGAGCTGACCGCATTCGAAGACGAACAGCTCGACGGCACCGCCACTCCTCAACCCGCCGGAAGCAGGATCCTTACCGAGGAGATCGAGCGTCCACGCGTCGGCCCGATGCGTGACATCGTCGCGACGATCCAACCGGACCAGGACGAGATCGTCCGAGCCGACTTAACCGAGTCCGTCT
Source organism: uncultured Actinomycetota bacterium (assembly GCA_963714445.1). Classification (GTDB taxonomy): domain Bacteria; phylum Actinomycetota; class Actinomycetes; order Streptomycetales; family Catenulisporaceae; genus Actinocrinis. Next base: position 14,318 of record CAVQPP010000282.1, on the reverse strand, counting down.
GCGTACAAGGCGCTCCCGGCACCGGTAAGACCGCCGTCGGCCTGCACCGCGTCGCCTTCCTGCTCTATACGCACCGCGACCGACTCAAACGCGGCGGCGCGCTAGTCGTCGGCCCGAACCGCCAGTTCCTCAAGTACATCGAGCAGGTATTGCCTGCACTCGGAGAGGTAGACGTCGCACAGGCGACCGTCGAAGAGCTCGTATCCAAGGGCTTCGCCGAGCGATTCGCCGTACGTGGCGTCGATGACGCAGAGGCGGCGCGAGTTAAGGGCAACGCGCGGATGGCGGACGTCCTGCACCGCGCGCTGTGGTCGAGTCTCGTCGCACCGACCGAAGCACTGGTCGTGCCGCGCGGCGTGCGTAAGTGGCGAGTGCCTGCGTACGAGATCCAGGAGCACATCGACGGCATCCGCGAACGCGGTGTGCGATACGCGGCCGGACGCGCGATGCTCGCGCAACGCATCGCGCACGCCGTCCTCACGCGCATGGAGTCCGCAGGCGAGTCCCCAGACGACCGAGTACAGGACACCGTAGCGCGCTTGCGACCGGTCAAGCAGCTCGTCGACGAACTCTGGCCCGCAGTCGACCCGATCAAGCTGCTGTTCGCCCTGCTCTCGTCGTCGGCGCGACTTGCCGAAGCAGCCGATGGCCTACTGACCGCCGACGAGCAGGCGCTGATCTGCTGGGAGCGCCCAGGCGCGAAGGTGCCGCGCAGCCCAGGCGCGGCAAAGTGGACCGCAGCCGACGCCGTCCTGCTCGACGAACTCGCCGACCAACTCGACCGAATGCCTTCGCTGGCGCACGTCGTGCTCGACGAAGCGCAGGACCTCTCGCCGATGCAGTGCCGAGCCGTCGGCCGCCGCTGTGCGACCGGATCGGCCACGGTCCTCGGCGACGTAGCGCAGGCGACCACCGCGTGGGCCGCCGGAACGTGGGACGAGACGCTGCGGCACCTCGGCAAGCCGGCAGCGGTGCGCGAGGAGCTGACGCAAGGCTTCCGGGTGCCGCGCCAGGTAATCGAATACGCCGCACGTCTGCTGCCGTTCGCCGCCCCGCAGCTGGCCCCGCCGACGTCGGTGCGTCAGTCGGGAGGCGCGCTCGACATCCTCGCGGTGCCGAACGTCTCCAACGCGCTCGCTGCCGCAGCAGCCGCCGCGCTAGACCGCGAGGGCTCCATCGGCGTCATCGCGGCAGACGCCTCCATCGGCGCACTCGCAAAGGCCCTGACCGCCCACGGCCTCAGTCACGCGATTCTCGGCGCCGAGGAGCCTGATGACACCGACGAGGAGCCGCCGCGCATCTCGCTAGTCCCGGCCAGCCTCGCCAAGGGTCTCGAGTACGACCAAGTGATCGTCACGGAACCGGCCGACATCGTCGACGCCGAATACGCCGAGGTTCTAGGCCTACGTCGGCTCTACGTGGTCCTCACCCGAGCCGTCAGCGCACTGACGGTGCTGCACGCTCGGCCGCTACCACCGCAACTAGCCAGCTAGCCGCGAGCCGGCCGCTCAACGTCAGCCGAGCGGCGCGTCAATCGCCGTCCGCCACGCCGCGACGAGCTCGGCGTCCACCGGACCAGCCCAATCACCGGAGAACCGTGCCGCCGTGCCGATATGAAACGCCGTCAGACCAACCCCACGCAGCATCGGCACGTCACCGATCTTCAAGCCTCCGCCGACCAGCAGGTTGAGGCCCTGCGGATGAGCGGCCTCACGCCTCCGCTCCGCTGCCAGCGTCAACATCCCGGCGCTGGCCGGGAACGGCCCGCCGGACGTCAGGACCGTGTCGAGGCCGGGCAGTCCGCGGATCGCCGCGTAGACCGCTTCCCGATCCTTCGCCTGATCGATCGCCTTATGGAAGGTCCATGGCGCACCCTCGAGCGCCTCGAGCACCGTCTCGATCGCGGCCACGTCCACCGCGCCGTCGGCGGTCAGCCAGCCGAGCACGAACTCCTCCGCACCCGCCGATCGCAGCTCCCTGACCGACGTCGCCAGAGCGCTGATCTGGCCCGGGCCGCCGGCCAGGAAGCCGTCGCGTAAACGGATCATGACACGCAGCGGAACATCCACTGCTGCCCGGATCGCGGCGAACGCCGCCAATGACGGATTGAAGCCGGAGAACTCCATCGCGCTCACCAGTTCGAGCCGGTCCGCGCCGCCCTCGACGGCCAGCCGGGCGTCCTGCGCGTCCAGGGCGATGACTTCGAGCAGCGCTTCTGCCATGGCGGCCAGCCTGCCACAGCGGCCGGGAACGGTAGTGAGCGGGGCTCTCGAAGTGCGCTCGAGTGGGGGCGCAGAACGGGTCCGGTGCTCCAACCGACACTTCGCGCGCCGGTGCACCGTCCGTCTAGGGTGGGAATAACAGGACTGACCGAGCGCGCGCGAGGGGAGGCCGATTTGCGCGGCGAAGCGACGAAGAACGCGAAGATTCAGCCCGAACAGCGGCTATTCAGCTATTTGAGCGATGTGGCCGACGAGGCCTCGGGGAAACTCTCCCCGGCCGCGCGTATCCGATTCGTCGAGTCTCTGCGGGAGACGGTCGAGCAGGAACGTGCTCGGCTCGGCAGCGACTTGGCCACCCTGGACCGCATCCTGGGCCGCCTCGGCGACCCGGTCACCCTGGTCGACAGCGAGGTCCAGCGCGACCCCGACTACCAGGCCCGGCTCAGCGCCCGCCTCTCGCGGGCTACTGCCGGCCCGCAGGTACCGATCACCGACGACCTCGCCCAACTGCTTGCGCCCATGTCACAGCCCGGCGCGCCGTACGCCCCGATGGACCAGTCGGTAACCGTCTCGTCCTCCCGGCCCGACGGCCCGGAGCTGTGCCTAGACCCCGACCCGTTCCTCCCCGAGTACAAGATCGACACCGTCGGCGGCTTGGCCGCGCCAGTCGCACCGTCGGCCTCCGCCGCCGCGACGACGATGACGATGGTGCTCCCGGAACTGAGTGCGCCCCCCGACGAGTCGACCGACGCGCTCTCGCCGGTAGTCACGCGAGTGCGCACCGCGTGGTCGATCGGACCGAAGGTCCATCCCTGGGAGGCGCTGGCCATCGGCCTGTTCCTGCTGGGGGCGGGACTCGGCCAGTGGCTGATCCTGCTGCTGGCCGGGTTGGTGGCGTGCACCTCGCGCTTCTACACCGAAGTCGAGAAGTGGGCGCTGTGCGTTGGCGTCCCGGTGGCCACGGCGCTCTGCTACGCCTTCGGGTTCTGGCTGCACCAGCGCGGCATCTGGGGCGGCACGAAGGTGGACACGTCGGACCTGATCGCCGGCGCCGCATCGTTCTTCGGCACGTTGCCAAGGATCGCCGCGTTGCTGGCCGCGCTGTTTCTAAGCTGGCGCCTCGCCCGGGGCATCAGCCGCCGAATGTAACCGCGCCGTCAACAGCGTCCGCGCCATCAGACGCGACGCCGATGGCCACCAACCGATAACCCGCCGGGGCCTCGACGGTCTCCGCGCCACAAGACGTGAGCCGCGAATCCGCCGCCTCATACCGTTCCACCAGGACCTCACGCACACCCGCACCGCCTACCGCAAAGCGCGCGCGGTACACGTCCCCGCCTGACGCCCCGTCACCGACGTAACGCACCGCATCGGCCGCCTCGATCCCCAGAGCCTGCCGCAGGAAGCATTCAGCCGCCTGCGCCGCCTCCGGAAGCCCCGCCGTGCCCCGGTATCGCCCGAGGTCGATCTGCCCACGCAGCGCCGCATCCGCGACCCGTATCGCCTCCTCAGGCTCCAGACGCCCGAAGTACCGCCCCGACGGCAGCAGCACGAGATTGGCGGCGAAGCGGTCGCCGCCAACGTGCGTGGTCTCCCACACCAGCGGTCCGAACCGCTCGGCCAGCGTCTGAGCAACCGGCCTGCCGTACCGAGCGCAGCAGACTTCGCGCCGTCCGTGCGTGCACACCAGCAGTGCAGCCTCCACAGGTACGCCGAACCCCGGCGGCTGAGTTGTGGAGAAGCCGGCCGGATCGAGCTCACTCAGCGCACGCGGATCGGTCAGCGTGCACCGCTCAAGCCACCGTGCGCCCCCCGAGCCGCCGCCAATCAGCACGGTCGGCAGCGCCACCTGACGCCCCGTCCGATCCGGCCGGCGGATCAGCTGCGTGCGTACGCCGTGCTGGAGTGCGAGGTGGCTGAACCGGGCAACGGGCGCGGGGACGTCATGCGGCAATCCGAACGCCGGCCAAGGCCCCGGATGCTCAATCAGCAGCCACCCCAACGCAGCTGTCGGCGCCGTGCCCGCTAACGGTTCATCCAGCTCACGGCAGATCGCCGCACACCCGACAACGTCCCGATCCCCAACGCGATCCCGCTGCGCAGCCTCAGTCGGCTTCGCCTGCAGCACCCCGCCCGGCATCGCACTCGCCGCCGTAATCGGCACAGCATTTGGCACAGCGTGACCGCCCCGTGATGAACTGTGACTTAGGGTCGCCTTACTTTATCGGGGCGTCAGCCGGGCGGCCCGCCGCGTTGGTCCAAATGAGGAGCTGCCGAGCAGCAGGTAACCTCCATGGGTAACGATGGTGACCGGGGGTCGATCGGCGGCTAGCCTTAACTCATCAGAGTGACGCGAAGGACGTCGCCTAAAACGCGCATTACGGCGCGGTATCTGGCAAGAACTCTGGCAATGACTCCAGCGACGACAAGATGGATGAGGTAGTCCCGTGCCAACCGGCAAGGTCAAGTGGTACAACGCCGACAAGGGTTACGGATTTATCACGCGGGACGACGGCGGCGATGTCCACGTCCACTCCTCGGCCCTGCCGGCCGGGACGACCGCGCTCAAGCCGGGTCAGCGCGTGGAATTCGGGATCGCCGACGGCCGTCGCGGGGAAAGCGCGCTGAACTTGCACCTGCTGGACGCCCGTCCATCCGTCGCCGCTGCCGTGCGTAAGCCCGCCGACGAGCTCGTAGTCATCGTCGAGGACGTCATCAAGGTGCTGGACCACACCTCGAACACGTTGCGTCGTGGCAAGTACCCGGACAAGGAAGCGGCGCAGAAGGTGGCGAAGCTACTGCGCGCCGTCGCGGACCAGCTGGACGCCTAGTCAGATCCCAGATCGATAGCCGTTCCCAGGAGTCGTCGCACGGCCGCGAACCCCTCCGTTCCAAGGTCGCGGGTGAATTCGTTCACGTAGAGCCCGATGTGAGCCTTCGCGACGTCAGGATCGAGCTCCTGCGCCTGCTCCATGACGTAGTCGCGCGAGGCTTCGGGGTTCGCGAAGGCGTAGTCCACCGAGGCGCGGATGGCCCGCGTAATGGCTGCGATCCGCTCCTCGCCGAGCGACCGACGGGCCACGATCGCGCCAAGCGGAATCGGCGCCCCGGTGACGCCCTCCCACCAGTCGCCCAGGTCAACCAAGCAGTGCAGCCCGAAGTTCGGGTACGTGAACCGCGCCTCGTGGATCACCAAACCGGCGTCCACGACCCCGTCCCGGACAGCCGGCATGATCTCGTGAAACGGCAGCACCTGGATCTGAATCCCGTCGACGCCCCCAGGCACCTGCTCCTCAGCCCACCGCTGAAAGAGCAGGTAAGCCGTCGATTTCAGGCTAGGCACCGCCACGGTCTTCCCGGCCAGCCCGCCACCTGATGCCTCGTCAGCCCCCGCGCCCGGACGAGTCAGCACCAACGGCCCGCACCCACGCCCAAGCGCCCCACCGCACGGCAGCAACTGATACTCCGCCAGAGCCTCCGGCAGCGCCGCGTATGAGATCTTCATCACGTCCAGCCCGCCATCGCCCTCGCGGACCAGGTTGTTGGTCACGTCGATGTCGGCGTGCGTAACGTCGATCGACGGCGCTCCCGCGATCAGGCCGTGCGACCAGGCGTGGAAGACGAATGTGTCGTTGGGGCACGGCGAGTAGGCGATCGTCAGCTTTTCCGACTCGTTCCCCGGATTGGTGGTCACTCGAACAGTCCTTCCACAATCGGCGCCGCCGCATCCGTGAGCGCGGCCAACGCCTCCCCGATCCGCCAAGCACTCCGGTCACGCGGCCCAATCAGGTTCGACACCGCGCGCACCTCCGCGACCGGCAGCCCGAACCGCGCCGCAGCCGCAGCGACACCGTAACCCTCCATTGCCTCGCCTACCGCGTCCGGATATCGCTTACGCAGCCAGGCGGCACGTTCGGCCGTCCCCGTCGCCGTATTCACCGTAAGCACGTCCCCGCGCACAGCCCCGAACGCAACTTCCGCCCCGGACTCAGCCACCTTCAGCTGATCCAGCGCCACCGCCGCGTACGTGGTCGTGCCAAACCCAAGCTCCTCAACCGACAGGAACCCCTCCGCCGAGTCCGCACCAAGGTCAGCCGCCACGATCCGCTCAGCCACCAACAGGTCACCAAGCCGCGCGGTCTCCGCGAACGCCCCGCCAATCCCAGCGCTGACGACCACGTCATACGCCGCGCCCTCGCACTCGGCGCGTGCCAACGTTGTCGCCGTCGCCGCAGCCACAGCCGCCGCTCCCACGCCCCCAGCGAGCACCGTCCACCCGACGCGTAGTCCCCCCGATTCCTCAGCCACCCCTACCAGCCCGCGTTCGAACGCGGCCTTCTCCGCCTCCACCGCCGTGACGATCAGAACCCGACGCGCCGTCAGACCGCCGTCGCCGCCTAAGACGCTCAAGACGCCGCCTGAGGCGCGATCGGCTGCGACCGCAGGTCGTTCAGCGCCTTGCCGGTAAGCAGCGCCATGACGCTCACACCCACCGCCCCGATGCTGACGCCAAATACGCCGCTGGCGGGCATAGCCAGTCCCAGCGCACCGCCGAGTACCCACGACAGCTGCAGCAACGTCTCAGACCTCGCGAAGGCCGACGTACGCACCTTCTCAAGCGTGTCCCGCTGGATCAGCGCGTCGAGCGAGAGCTTGGCCAACGACGGGGCCAGTCCGGCGACCGCCGCCAGCACGAGCACCATCGGCAGCCCGTAGAAGAACGCCGTGACGATCGAAGTCACCGCCAGCAGCGAGATCGCCGCCGTGATGATGCCCTCAGGCGCTCGGCTCTTGAGCCATGCGCCCAAAATCGAGCCCAGGCCGCTCCCCACGAAGACCGCCGCCGCGAACACGCCCACTGCAGTCAGATTCTTCAACCCGCCAAGCGAGTGCGTACGCACCAGGAACGCCATGAACAAGCTCAGGAACCCAGAGAACGCCCGCAGCGTCGCGTTGGCCCGCAGCGCCAGCAGCACCGAGGGTCCGACCGATCGCAGCCGGCGATCCGGCATCGACTCGGCGATCTTCGCATCCGGCCCGCGATCGCGCTTGCGCAGTTGCGCCTTGAGTTCGCCCTCGTTCGAGTCGACGACCTTGGGCAGTCGGATGCACAGCCACGTGCCCAGGAAGAAGATCAGCGCCGCGAACCCGAGCGACCACTGCGGCCCGATGGCCCCAAGCCCAGCACCGATCGGCGTGGCGACAATCGTCGACGCCAGCGCTGTCAACGAGATCCGCGAGTTCGCCCGCACCAACGTGGAACCCGGCGGCAGCACACGAGGGATGACCGCAGCGCGGCTCACGCCGTACGCCTTCGCGGCGACCAGACAGCCGAACGCCGCCGGATACAGCGCCAGTCCGCCGCCGCTGATCGTCTTCGCCATCACCAGACACAGCAACGCGCGCGTCAGCGCGGTAACCGCCATCGCGAACCGCCGGCCGCCGCGTAGCCGGTCGAGCAGCGGCCCGATCAGCGGCGCGAGCAGCGTGAACGGAACCATGGTGATCAACAGATAAAGCGCGACCTTGGAGCGCGCCTCGTCCGGCTTCACCGAGAAGAACAGCGAGTTCGCCAGTGCCAGCGTGACCAGCAGGTCACCCGCGTTGATGACCGCGCCCATTTCCAGGACATGCGATAGGCCCGACTCACCCGCGCCCTCGGCCTGCGTAACGCGCTGAATGCGTCCGTAAACGGCGTCCGCTGCGCCCTTACCGCGTCCCGCCGAGCGCCTAAACGCACGCAGACCGCGCTGAAGCCCGTCCTCAGGGTCCGGCGAACCAACCCGCGTCGCCTCCAACCCAGGCGCGACCGATTCCGTCTCCCTAAGCTCATCGTCGGACGCCGACCCCGATGCCGCCGCCGACCCGTTCCCCGCCGTCGCATCCATCGGCGCCGATCCTCCAGGCACGCCCGCCCCCGCCGCCGAAGCCGGCCCCAACGCGCGCGCCGGCGTCACCACAGTCGGATCTTCGGGCGCGGCGAATGCCCCCAGCCCGATCGACTCCGACGCGATCAGCCTGCGCCCGTTCACGTCCGGTACGGAGGCTCCCTGCTCAGGCAGCCTCAGGCGCTCGGTAGGTGCCCCGTCGCCGGACTGCTCCACCCCAGAGCCGTGAGAGTCCCGCTTGCCAATGCTCACGTGCCTATCCTCGCGCGCTAACGCCTTCGTTGTCTCGCATCAACCAGAGGCATGCCGCACCGACTAACATCGTCCTCGTGAGCGCGATGACCCGCACCCGGCCGAGCCGGACCCCAGTACTAGACGCCGCATGCGCCGAGGCGGTCGACCTCGCCTTCGCCGCGGCCGAAGACGTGGCCGGCATCGGTGGCGTCGGCCAGCATCTGGGCGTGTTCCCGGACGGTGAACGCATCGTCACACACTACTTCGCGGCCCGGGAGCGCGGGTACATCGGCTGGCGCTGGGCGGTGACCGTCACCCGTGCCTCGCGCTCAAAGCAGGTCACCGTCGACGAGACGGTCCTGCTCCCCGGCGACGGCGCGATCCTCGCCCCCCGCTGGCTCCCGTGGAGCGAGCGGATCCAACCCGGCGACATCGGCGTCGGCGACCTGCTGCCCACGGCCGCAGACGACGCCCGCCTAGAACCCGGCTACACCGGTGCGGACGAGGACGAACCCAAGCCGCTGCGCGCCCCCGCGCCAATCCCGGCAGGCGACGCCGATCCGGCTGACCCGCAGCGTGACAGCGTGCCGCTAATCGCGTTCGAACTAGGCCTAGGCCGCCCCCGCGTCCTATCCCTGATCGGCCGCCAATCAGCCGCAGACCGCTGGTTCGAATCCTTCGGCCCAGCCACGCCGATGGCCCAAGCCGCCCCGGCGACCTGCTCGACCTGCGGCTTCCTGACGATACTGCGAGGCACGCTGAGCCAGGCCTTCGGCGTCTGCGCGAACGAGTACTCCCCAGCCGACGGCCGCGTAGTAGCGCTGGGCTTCGGCTGCGGCGGCCACTCGGAGGCGGCCGTAGTGCCAGACGCGGCCGAGGTAGGCGAGCCGATCGTCGACGAGTTCGCAGTCGATCAAGTCCAACTGCACCCAAGCGGCTCGGTAACCGTCCCCGAACCCACCGAGCCATCAGATGGCGCAGCCGAGGCCATCGACGCAGAAAACGCAGACCTCAACGCAGACGATGAAGCCGCACTAGGCCACTCGTAACCACTCGTACAGCTACCAGCTACGGCACCACTCGCAAGACGTACGCGCTACCCCGCGCCTACCGACTGCCGTTGGGGTCGTACCACCCAACGCCGCTACACACGGCACACTCGCGCAACGCCACGGTCTCCGTCACCCGCGCCGCGCGCCCGGCAGGACCGCGCAACAACCCGAAGGTCACGATGGTCCGACCTTGCCCATCGCAGTCTGGGCACATTGCCATAATGGCGCCCGCCCTAGGACTATCCGCTGCGGAGCGTGGTGATTGCACACCGGACAGTATATGGACGTTGGTGCGATCGAGCGACTACTGCGCGTTGACTTTGGACATCCTTTGCGCACGGCGGAGGCAGTAAACCAGGCCAACCAGCCCGAGTAGGGCACCCGAAAGAGCGATCCACGGCCACCGGCCGTGCCCATTCCGCTCCAATGAGGCGTGCATCGGATAAAGGATCAAAAAAGCCACCGCGAAGAGCGCGGTGCCGATTGCCACGATCAACACATCATTGGTCTCCATCGGCTCCATCTCGAGCCGCTGGGTCTCGTCACTCTCCGCGTCCGCCGACACGGACGCCGACGACGCTTCTTGCTCTTGATCGCGAGGGACCGTCACGGAACCAGCCTAGGGAACGCTCGTCCGGTACGTACATCCACCCACGCCCACCCTTCTCACGCTGCGCAGGGGAAAAGCCTTTGGACGGCGTCGGGCGCGATGACATCGTTGGTTGCCATGCAACAGGAAGACATCTGGGATCAGGAGACGGCCCAGGCTTATGACACGGGGGCCGCCGGCATGTTCGCCCCGGACGTGCTCGGGCCGACGGTGGATCGGCTCGCCGAACTGGCCGGTGGCGGCCGGGCGCTGGAGTTCGCCATCGGGACCGGCCGGGTCGCCGTTCCGCTCTCTCAGTGCGGCGTGCCGGTCGCTGGCATCGAACTGTCCGGCCCGATGATCGAGCAGCTACGCACCAAGGCCGACGAGGCAGCCATCCCGATCGTCGCCGGCGACATGGCCACGGCACGAGTGCCCGGCGAGTTCACGCTCGTATACCTCGTGTACAACACGATCTCGAATCTGTTGACCCAAAGCGAACAGGTCGCGTGCTTCCGCAACGCCGCTCGACACCTGACGCCAGGCGGCCGCTTCGTCATCGAGCTATGGGTGCCAGACCTGCGCAAGCTGCCGCCCGGCCAGCACGCCACGGTCTTCAGCGCCGAGCCCGGTTACATCGGCCTGGACACTTATGACGTGCTGCACCAGCGCGTCGTCTCACACCACTTCAGCTTCGGAGAGGGTAGGGAGGCGCGGCTTTTCCGTAGCCCGCACCGATACATCTGGCCCGCAGAGCTGGACTTGATGGCCCAGCTCGCAGGCTTCGAGCTGGAGGCGCGGCACGCCGACTGGAGCGGTTCCGAGTTCACCGCCGAGTCGCGGTCTCACGTCTCGGTTTACCTGCTCCCGGAAGCGTCCGAGTAATTGGCATTGGCGAGTAGTCGAGCGGTCCCTACTTGGGCGGCTCAGTGCCCGCCTGCTCGCTGACCATGTGCTTCGCGTACCAGTCGGGCCAGTTCGCGTCGGCCTCGCCGGTACGCGCCTCATGCTCGCCGTGGGCAACCGAGGCCCGCCGCATCGCCTCGGCCAGATCGGTCGCGGAGCTGTACGTCGTGACGTCGGACTCGACGCGGCCGGGGAGCCGGGTCGTGACCTCCTGCAGCAGCCAGAAGTTTCCGTCGGGATCGGTGAACGACGCGCGCGAGAAATAGCTACGGCGCTCGGGATCCGGACCGCTCAGCTGCTCCCCGTTCGGGCCGTGGTGGAAGATCTCGCTGACCTCGACCCCCGCGGCGCGCAACGCGCCGCGGGTGGCCTCAATGTCCGAGACGATCAGATAGCTCTTGGCCGAACCGGGCGCGGCCGACGTGAGACCCAGGCCGAACTGCACCGAGCACCACGAGCCGTGCGGCGTGAGCTGCACGACGCCGGGCGGCGTGACATCCAGGCGCCAGCCCAGACGCACGTAGAACTCCGTCGCCCTCTCGATGTCCGAAACCGGGATGACGACCACCTCGAGCTTCGCGTCGATGCTCTCGAGGCTCATGTCAGTGGCGTTCATCGTGACCTCCTGGGGTTGGCTCAGGAGACCACCGTCGCTCACAAACCACCGCGTCGCACCAGGGAGACACCCTGGTCGTCTTGGGTGAAGATCACCGGGAGGCGGCGGGTTACTGGGCGGCTAGGTCGGATAGGCGGGATTGGAGGAAGGCGCGTTCTACGGCGCCTTCGGTTAGGGCTAGGGCTTCGCGGTAGGCAGCGGCGGCTTCGGTGGTGCGGCCTAGGCGGCGCAGGAGGTCGGCCTTGGCGGCGGGGAGGTAGCGATACGTCGCGAGGGTCGCGTCGCGGTCGGTTGCTAGGCGCTGCTCTAGCGCTGCGATTTCGGCTAGGCCGGCTTCGGGGCCGTTGGCCATTGCGCACGCCACTGCGCGGTTGAGGGCTACTACCGGGGACGGCCATACGTGCATGAGGACGTCATAAAGGCGCACGATCTGGGGCCAGTCGGTGTCCTCGTATGTGGGGGCCTCGCTGTGTAGGGCAGCGATGGCTGCTTGTAGGGCGTATCTGCCGGGGCGGCCGTGGGGGCTGCTGCGTAGTGCGTCGGTGACTAGGTGGGTGCCCTCTTTGATCTGGTCCTGGTTCCAGCGGGATCTGTCTTGGTCTTCTAGGAGGACCAGGCGGCCGGCGGCGTCGGTGCGGGCTTGCTCTCGGGCGTCGGTTAGCAAGAGGAGCGCTAGTAGGGCGCGTACCTCGTGCTCGTCGGGCATCAGCTTGCCGAGCATTCGGGCTAGGTCGATTGCTCGCTGGGATAGCTCACGCTGCGTCAGTTCGGTGCCTGACGGGTCCGTGTGGCCGGTCGTGTAGACGAGGTGGACGACCGCTAGGACCGCGCGGAGGCGGTCTGGGAGTTCGTTGGTCTCGGGGACCCGGTAGGGGATGTGGGCTGCGGCGATCTTCTTTTTGGCACGGGTTACGCGCGCGGCCATCGTTGCTTCGGAGACCAGGAACGCGTCGGCGATCTGGCGGGTTGTCAGGCCGCAGACTAGGCGGAGGGTTAGGGCGATCTGCGCTTCTACGCCTAGGGCGGGGTGGCAGCACGTGAAGACGAGGCGCAGGCGGTCGTCGGGGATCGCGCCGGTGTCGCCGAAGTCGTCGCCTAGTTCGTCGTCTAGGGCGCCGGTGCTTGGCTCGGGCTCGATGAGGAGCGGGAGCTTGTCGTAGAGGGTGCGCAGGCGGCGGCTGGCGTCTAGGGCGCGGCGGCGGGCTGCGGTGGTCAGCCACGCGCCGGGGGAGTTGGGGACGCCTTGGCGGGTCCAGGCGTCTAGGGCGGCGAGGTAGGCGTCTTGCACGCACTCCTCCGCCAGGTCGAGGTCTCCGGCGACGCGCGCCGTCGCGGCGAGCACGAAGGCCCACTCGCGACGGTGCGCATCCGCCACGGCCGATCTCGCCTCGGCTGCGGCTCCCCCGGGTTCGTCCATGCGTTGACCGGTTTGGCTAGAACGTCATGATCGGGCGGACTTCGATGCTGCCGCGCAGCACCGGGCACAGCTTGCCGATGGCCAGCGCCTTGTCCAGGTCCTCGGCCTCGACCAGGTAGTAGCCGCCGAGCGCCTCCTTGGTCTCGGCGAACGGGCCATCGGTGACCACGTCGCCGCGAATGGTGGTGGCGGTGTTGGTCGGCTGGAGCGCGCCGCTGCTCACGATCTTGCCGCCGAGTTCGACCACCTGCTCCTGGAAGCGGTTGTGCGCGGCCAGCATCTTGTTGAACTCATCCTGACCGGCGTTAGCCCACGCTGTTTCGTCGTCGTAGATCAGGACCATGTACTCGGCCATGCTGGTGTCCTTTCACCTCGGAACGGTTCCGACACCACTTACGACGAACAGCATGCCGGGGAATCGACAGCCGGGCGCGGCTCTTGCCGGGAATCTTTCGAGCGGCGGGCCAGGCGCGCTTTGGCGGGGTGCGGGAGTAAGGGTCAGTCGGCGGAATAACCTGTTGCTGGTTAGCGTAGCTAATGAGGTAGGCTCAGTGCCGCGACGATGATCTGCGCGACTGGACCGCTGGTCGGTGCGGGTCGTGCCGGCTGCTCGACTTAGGGGGTTGCCATTGAGCGCGCCCAGCGCCATGAAGACCACGTTCCGATCTCTCAGTAACCGCAACTACCGGCTGTTCACGTCCGGTCAACTCGTTTCCAACACCGGTACCTGGATGCAGCGCATCGCCCAGGACTGGCTGGTGCTGGCGCTGACCCACAGCGGCTTCGCGCTCGGCGTGGTCACAGCGCTCCAGTTCCTGCCGATCCTGCTGTTCTCCATCTGGGGCGGCGCCCTCGCCGACCGGTACCGCAAGCGCGTGATGTTGATGATCACGCAGAGCGCGATGGGTGTGCTGGCGGGGGTGCTTGGCGTCATCACGGTTAGTGGCGTGGTGACGGTGTGGCAGATTTACCTGTTCGCGCTCGCTCTGGGCACCGTGACTGCGATCGACACGCCTGCGCGGCAGTCGTTCGTGGTTGAGATGGTTGGGCCGGAGCAGCTGCAGAACGCGGTCTCGCTCAACTCGGCCAACTTCAACCTGGCGCGGATCGTCGGACCGGCGATCGCTGGTGTGATGATCGGACTCTTCAGCTCCGAGGTCGCCGGTAGCGGGTGGGTTTTTCTGATCAACGCCGTGTCGTACGCGGCTGTGGTGGGCAGCCTTGCGGCGATTCGGCGGCGGGACCTGCTGCCGGCTAAGCGGATTGAGCGTCGGCGCGGGCAGCAGGTTGAGGGGCTGCGGTACTTGCGCGGTCGGCCGGATCTGCTGGCTGTGCTGGTGACGGTGCTGGCCTTTGGCACCTTTGGGCTCAACTGGCCGGTCGTGCTGCCGCTG
>CAVQPP010000281.1:0-13630 GCA_963714445.1 uncultured Actinomycetota bacterium | reverse complement strand
TTATGTCGCGTACTCGTTGCGTTGATGCTGCTGGTCGCGCAGTTCAGCGGGGGCGGCGATGATCTGGGCGTGACAGTTGCAGCGCCTCGCGGTGGGCGATCACCGCGCTGGTACGCACCTGGCGCAGCATCCGCAGCGACTCGATCGCCCCGTCGCCGCTCTTGGGCATCGCCACCCGCGCTCCGGTGCGGGCCGCGTGGGCGGCGGCCACGGCGTCGAGGGTGTCGTCCTTGCCATGTCGGCGCCGCTCGGATCGGTCCGGGCGGGTGACCTCGAGTACTTCGACGCCCTGGGCGCGTAGGTGCCGGTAGAGCCCGGCGCCGTAGCAGCCGGTGCCTTCGACTCCGACGCGTTCGATCCGGCCGAAGCCGCGCATCCAGGCCGAAAGGTCCCGATAGCCGGACGCGGTGGTGGGGAACGACGCGGTGCCCAGCACGTTCTGCCCGGCGTCGATGACCGCCGCGACGTGCTGGTCCTGATGGGTGTCCACGCCGCCGATGACGCAGGCATGGATCGGTGGAATGCTGGCCATGTCGGCCTCCTTGCCGTTCACGAGCGAGAGCAGGTCGGCGCACGCTCGCCACAGCGGCGGACAAACCAGTGATGGGGCACCTAGGCCGGGCTCTCCTTAAGTCACAACCGTCGGCGAGGCGGGCACCTGGCCGGGATGCCCCGGGCCACCGACAGATCCGACCAAGGACACACCAGGTCAGCGGGCGGGCGGGTCAGGAAAACCCGGCAGCATCCCGGCACCAGGAATCCTGGCACCGCCCGCGACACAGTCCAGGCCCAGACCAGCCGCAGACCCCAAGAAACCCAGCACCCCACACACTCACTGGTGGGGCGGGCGGGCAGGGCGGAGGCAGAAGCGACGGTCATGGCAAGCACCCCTCATTGGACGTTGCTGCGACTGTGACGACCGAACGTTCGGTAGCTTCGACCGAGTAGGCCGAGCCGTCAAGAGTCGTCCGCGATATGAGATATCCGCTTACGCGAGACCGCTGCAGCAAGCATCAGCTCAGCTAGAAGCGCATGCTGAAGCATTCAGTCGCTCAAATCGCGCGCCATCTGAGCGCAGAATCGGACAGAAGCCATCCGCTTACGAGGTCGCCGTCAGCACGTGTATCGCCTACTCCTCGGGCATTCCTGGCGTCATGCTGTACGCGGTCGACCCACTCACCGCTTCGCTCGTGCGGGACGTCAGTGAGCGCCTCATCGGACAACACAGGCGATGTCGCCCGCCCATCGCGTTCAAGTAAGCAACCGACAGGTCTACAACAACGCTGCTCGTCAGTAGGCCTAGCAGCTTGGCCCGCCAGTACCGCTCCCGCTTCGCCGGTGCCGGCCGCTATAGCCATGCCCAAGGTCGGCGCAGAAGTCCGAGCATCTCCGGTCTTGCCAGGTATCCTGTCTGCTATGACGATCCTGCGCGAAGAGTTCCACCGGGTCGTGGATCAGTTGCCCGAAGCTGAACTGGCCCCGCTGTTGGACTACGTGCGGGCTCACGCGCACCGGGCCGCGTCCGAGGCTCCCGTGTGGGACGGACCAGACTTCCTCGGCGCATTCGCCAGTGGACGTGGCGACGTCTCCGAGCATGCCGATGAGCTGCTGTTCACCGAACACCCGACCGACGGGCCCGCCCACCGGTGATGCTCTGGGACACCGGGCCGTTGTATGCGGCCTTTGACCGCGACGACAAGCACCACGCCGCCAGCGCCGCGCTGATGCTCGCTACCGCGCCACCGCTGCTCGTGCCTGCGCCGGTCATGGTCGAGGTGTGCTATCACCTGCAAAAGCACCTCGGTGCCCGCGCCGAGATCGCATTCCTTCGCTCCTGAGGAGACCATCCGAATGGCGCGGGACCCGCACGAGGGACTCAGGGACTTGCTGTTCGAGATGGGTGCTTTGGTGTGGGCCAGTTGCCCGGGTTCGTGAGACGCCGACGCGGAGTGGACACTGGCTGACCTGCGCGGGGGTGGATGGGTGGGAACACGTAACCGCCACCCGCGAGCATGATTCAGATCGCTCGGTACCGACGTGCCCTGTCAACGGTTTAGGAAGTCAGGAGTCTGCCTAGGCGGCGGGAGGAGATGGCTAGGCCGACGGCGCCGAGGATGGCCAGGTATGCGGCGCGGCCGATCAGTTCGGGGGCGACGGTGCCTAGCATCAGGCCTCGTACGATCTCGATGCCTTGGTAGAGGGGGGTGGACTCCACGAAGATCTGGAGCCAGCGGGGGTAGACGCCTAGCGGGAAGAAGGTCGTAGAGAAGAGGAACATCGGCATCATCGCCAACGTGACCCATTCGGAGTCCTGCCAGCAAGCCATGCCCGAAGATGCGTTATCGAATCGCTCTCTGACCTGGACCTATGCGTTTCTTAGGGGAGTCGGGCGCGCACAACATCACTGATCACCGTCATCAAGACTGCCGACTGACATGCTCTCAAGCGCCGAGATTCATCGTGTTCAGGCCCGCGCGTCACGCTCGCGCAGTTCAGGCAGGACGCGAGCAAGGGCTGGAAAGTCGTTATCTACGTGCAAGATGGTCAGGTCATGGTGGACCGCGGTCGCGGCCACCAACAGGTCGAGCACGCCGGGCCCCCGGCGCTGGGAGTGCCCGGTCAGCTCGTACTGGGCGCGCTCGGCCCACCGCCACGGGTCTTTGGGCATACCCACCGGGGGGAACATCGCATCGAGATCGGCTTCCAGTTCCGTGCGATGCGCCGGGCTGCGCGCACCTAAGAGCACCTCGAGCCGGGTGGGCATACAGTGGCGCAACAACCCCTCGGCCAGAAACGGCAGCCAGCGCAGCCGCAGGTCATCCTCGTTGCGTAAGGATCCGCCACACGGCACTGGTGTCGATCAGATAGGCGTCGCTCACTGCGTGGACAGCCTGGGTCCGGCTTCGGTGCCCTTACGGCGCTCCCACTCCGCGACAGCCGCATCGAACTCGCCGCGCTCGTAGCGGTCCGCCATCCGTTCCATGGCGGCTAGGCGGCGCCGACGCGCGTTCACCTCGCGCAATGCGGTGTTCACGGTGTCCTTCTTGGTGGCGGTGCCCAGATTGCGCATCGCCTGCTCCAACTCGTCATCGTCCAGATCGATCTGTGTGACAGTCATCGGTGCGCTCCTCCGGCATGTATCCACTCGACATATAGGTTGTAGAGCATCTATGTACATCGCGCTGCCGAAGCCATCCAGATAGCGCGGGACTCGCGCAAGGGGTCTAGGGACCTGCTGTTCGAGAAGGTGCGCCGACGTGGGCTAATTCTCCGGATACGTGAGATGCCGACGCGGCGTGGGCACGGGGTGACCTGCGCGGGGGCGGGCGGGTGGGGGCACGTAACCGCCACCCGCAAGCCCAGGTCAGACTGCTCGGCGCCGACGCGCCGCCGTCAATGCCCTCTACGAGAGGAGGAGCCTGCCGAGGCGGCGTGAGGCGACGGCGAGGCCGGCCGTGCCGAGGATGGCGAGGTACGCGGCGTGGCCGAGGAGGGCGGGGGCGACGGTGCCTAGCATCAGGCCTCTGACGATTTCAATGCCCTGGTAGAGCGGAGTCGCTTCGACGAACAGTTGCAGCCAGCGGGGGTAGACGCCTAGCGGGAAGAAGGTCGTAGAGAAGAGGAACATCGGCATCATCGCCAGGGTGACCCATTCGAAGTCCTGCCAGGAGCGCATGAACGTGGTCGTGGCCATGCCCAGGCCGGCGAAGGCGAAGCCGATGAGGATCGCGGCGGGTAGCGCTAGGACCGACCACCACGAGAGGGTGGCGCCGAAAGCGGCGGCTACGCAGAGGAATGTCGCGGCGTAGAGGGCGCCGCGCATTAGGGCCCAGCCGATTTCGCCTAGTGCGATGTCGCCTACGCCTAGGGGCGTGGCGAGGATCGCGTCGTAGACCTTGCCGTACTTGATCTTGAAGAAGATGTTGAAGGTGGAGTCGAAGACGGCGCCTTGCATCGCGGCGGTGGCTAGTAGGGCGGGGGCTACGAACTCTACGTAGGTGACGGGGGCGCCGCCGGGGCCGGTTACGTTGGGGATCAGCTTGCCTAGGCCTACGCCGATCGAGAGCAGGTAGAACACGGGCTCGAATACGCCGGAGATGAGGATCATCCACATTCGGCGGTAGGCCAGCATGTTGCGCTCGATCATGTGCAGCGAGCGTTTTGAGCCGAAGGCCAGCGTGATCGGGATCGCGCGTGGCGCGAGGGTGAGGGTGGTCATTGGTGGTCCGGCCCTTTCTCGTCTACTCGTCTAGCTGTAGAGCCGGCGGCGGTAGGTGACTCGGGCGACGGCGTAGCCGCCGAGGGTGAACGCGAGTAGGTACGCCGTGTGGCCTAGTGCGCCGAGCCAGGTGGCGGTGCCTAGGGTGAGCGAGCGGCAGAGTTCTACGCCGTGCCACAGCGGGGTGGCGAATGCGATGGGGTGCGCCCACGCGGGGAGCTGCTGCCAGGGGAAGAAAGTGCCGGAGAACAGGAACAGCGGGGTCATCACGAAGCGGAACAGGGTGTTGAGTTTCTGGTCCGACTCTAGGGTGATGACGTACGACATGATGGGGAGGAGGAAGGCCGCGCCGGTTAGGACGCCGGCGGGCCAGGCGAGGATGCCCCACGGGGAGTGCAGGGTGCCGAAGCCGCTCATGAAGGCGAAGAAGATGCCGTTGATGGCGGCAATTCGGACTAGGGCGAGTATCGCGTGGCCGGCGATTACGTCTTCGGGGCGCTGCGGGGTGTTGACTGCGGCGCGGTAGTTGCCGAACCACTTGATGCTGCCGAGGACCGGGTACGTGCCCTCGCCGAACGCGTTCTGCATCGCGTTCGCGGCGAGGACTCCTGGGGCGACGAAGTCTAGGTAGCGCACTCCCCCGGGCAGGCCCTTGCCGTGGTCGACGAGGGTGCCCAGGCCTAGGCCCATGGCGGTCAGGTACAGCGCGGGGCCGGCAATCGCGGACAGGAGCGTGCCGCGCCAGGTTCGGCGGGAGTAGGTGACCCAGTAGCGGAACTGGCGGTAGCTGAGCCGGGCGGCGCCGGGCTCGCCTAGTGGGCGCGGCGAGGGGCCGGCGACGCTTGGGGATTCGATCGCGGTCATCGCGGTTCACCAGTCGGGAGTCAACGGGGCAATGGGGGCGCCGAGTGGGTGGGGTGGTCGTGGTTAGCGGGAGTGATGGGTGTGCGTGAGCGGGGGTGAGGCGTGAGCGGGAGTTAGTCGATCAGGGTGCGGCCGGTGAGGCTTAGGAAAACGTCCTCGAGAGTGGAGCGGCGTACTAGCGCGGTCACGGGTTCTAGGCCGCGGCCGCGTACGGCTTGGAGGGCGACTTCGCCGTCGTCGGCGTAGACGAGGACTCGGTCGGGGAGGATTTCGACTTTGTCGGCTACGTTCGTTTCGGCTACGCCGGCGATCTTCTCAGCGGCTTGGTCTTGCTCGTCCAGTGGGAAGCGGAGTTCTAGGACTTCGCGGGTGGAGTAGCGCTCGATCAGCTCGCGGGGGGTGCCCTCGGCGGCGATCTGGCCCTTGTCCATGACGACGAGGCGGTCGCACAGTTGCTCGGCTTCGTCCATGTAGTGCGTCGTCAGGATGAGGGTGGTGCCCTGCTGTTTCAGGCGGTAGAGGCGGTCCCAGACGACGTGACGTGCCTGCGGGTCTAGGCCGGTGGTCGGCTCGTCGAGGATCAGGATTTCCGGCTCGTTGATTAGCGAGCGGGCGATGGTTAGGCGTCGCTTCATGCCGCCGGAGAGTGGCTCTACCTTGTCCGAGCCGCGGTCGGTTAGCTGGACGAAGTCGAGCAGCTTCTCGGTGCGCTCCTTGATCACCGTGCGCGGGAGGCCGAAGTAGCGGCCGTAGACGTGCAGGTTGTCGCGCACCTGCATCTCGGTGTCCAGGGTGTCCTCCTGCGGTACGACGCCTAGGCGCGCACGGATCACCGGGCCGTCGGCGGCCGGGTCCAAGCCGAAGATGCGCAGGGTGCCGCCGGTGCTCGGCGAGACGCAGCCGATCATGCGCATTGTGGTGCTCTTACCCGCGCCGTTGGGCCCGAGAAAGCCGAAGACCTCGCCCCGGCGCACCTCGAAGTCGATGCCGGCGACGGCGGTGAACGGCTCCGCGCCCTTCTTGGTGAACTGCTTGGTCAGGCCGTGGGCCTCGATCAGGACCTCGCCGGGGGCGCCTGGCGCGCCGGCCTGCGGGGGCTGTTCTGGGTGGCGGGCTTGTTCGGACACCCTTGCGACGTTACTGGTCGGCACTGACAAGTCTCGAACGGTTTTTGTCGCGATGTCGCGGACGTGTCATGGGCTTCAGCGTCGCTCTAGCGGCGCGCATGGTTGCGAAATGCGACGGATAAGGCGCCGCGACTACGTTCGCGACATGGCCAAACTCGGGAATACCGACCTCGACGTCTTCGAACTCTGCCTCGGCGGCAACGTCTTCGGCTGGACCGCCGACGAGAATGACTCGTTCGCCGTGCTCGACGCTTACGCCGCCGCGGGCGGCAACTTCCTGGACTCCGCCGACGGCTATTCGGTGTGGGTGCCGGGGCACGACGGCGGCGAGTCGGAGCGGATGCTGGGCCGTTGGCTCAAGGCGCGCCGCAATCGCGACTCGATGATCGTGTCGACCAAGGGCGGCCTGCACCCGGGGCATTTGGGCCTCTCGGCGGGCAACGTGAGGAAGTCGTGTGAGGACTCGCTCGCGCGGCTCGGTACGGACTACCTCGACTTGTATTACGCGCACATCGACGACCCGACGACGCCGCTTGAGGAGACGCTCGGCGCGTTCGACGCCCTCATACGGGAGGGCAAGGTGCGTTACATCGCGGCGTCGAACTACACCGCGCCGCGGCTGGCGGAAGCGCTGGGTGTGTCGGAGCAGGAGGGCTTCGCTAAGTACTGCGCCCTGCAGTTCCAATACAACCTGATGGATCGCGCGTGGTACGAGCGTGACTTCGCGCCGCTGCTGGAGCGTGAGGGCATGCCGGGGCTGACGTACTACAGCCTGGCCCGCGGGTTCCTCACCGGGAAGTACCGGCCCGGCAACGGTCAACGTGTCGACTCGAAGCGTATTGGCGGGACCGCTGAGTACCACAACGCGCGCGGCTACCGGATCCTGGAGGTGCTGGACCGGATAGCCGCGGCGCACGGTAGTTCGGTCGCGGCGGTGTCGCTGGCCTGGCTTGCGGGCCGGCCGACGGTCGCCGTACCGGTCGCGTCGGCGCGTACGCCGCAGCAGTTGCTGGAGCTGGTGCAGTTCACCGAGCTGACGCTGTCGGCTGAAGAGATCTCGCTCCTCGACGCGGCGTCCGCCGAGTGAAATCAGTGACGTAGCGGCCTAGAAGCGCTCGGGGCCGGAGCCCGGGCCCGAGCCGGGGCCGCGGCCGGAGGCGACGAGGGCGTCGCGGATCTGCGCCAGCAGCTCCAGTTCGGTCTCGGGCGCGGGCGCGTCCACGATGCCGCGGCGGCGCTTGCGCCTGGCCTCGAAGCGGTTGAGCGGCATCACGATCGCGAAATAGACGGCCAAGGCGATCAGCAGGAACTGGATGACGGCGGTGATGAACACGCCGTACTTGATCGTCGAGTTGTTCACCGTCCAGACCAGCTTGCTGTAGTCCTGCTTGCCGAAGATCGCGGTGATCAGCGGCATGAGGATGTTGGCCACCAGCGCATTGACTATGGCGCCGAACGCGGTGCCCATGACGACCGCGACTGCCAGCTCCACGACGTTCCCGCGCATGATGAATTCTCTGAAGCCTTTGAGCACGGCCGGCCCCTCTCAAACTTCGGACTCTGGTGCCCGTAGTAGTACACCATCAGGCAAACGACCATCAACGCGTGCAGTCACCGGGGTCGGTGGAGCGGCGGCCCGGCGGGGGTTGTACCGTCGAGCAGTGCAGTGGTACCGCTTCGTCTTCTCGCCCAAGTGGCTCGGATTCCACGCGCTGACCTGGTTCGTGCTGATCCCGGCCTTCATCGGGCTCGGGCAGTGGCAGCGGGACCTGTGGAAGGATCACGACCGCTCGCAAGGTGTCGTGCTCAGCGCGCTGGCCGCGAAGCCGGTGACGCTTGACTCGGTCGCGGCGCGTGGGCACGTCGTCGCGGAGAAGCAGCAGTGGACGATGGTCTCGGCGACGGGTCGATATGACACGGCGCATCAGTTCATGGTGCGCAACCGGTCACAGAATTCGGAGCCGGGTTGGTACGTGGTCACGCCGCTGGTCTTGGCGGATGGCACGGCGGTGCTGGTGAACCAGGGCTGGGTCACCGAGTCGATGACCGGTTCGGCGACCGCGGCGCCGCCGTTCCCGCCGGCGCCCTCGGGGACCGTGACCGTCAGCGGTTCGCTGCAGCCGGACGAGACGACGGCGGACACGCGAATCAGGGACGATACGCCGAGTCTGCCGACCAACGAGATCGCGCTGATCACGCCGACTGACCTGAGCGCGCGGGTGCCGTACGCACTGCGCGATGGGTCGATCCGGCTCACGTCGAGCGTCCCGGCGAACACGGACGCCGCCGCGGCGCAGCCGGTGCCGAACCCGACGTACGACAACACGATGTATATCGCCTACATGATCCAGTGGTGGGTGTTCGCACTGGTGATGCCAGTGACCTGGTTGCTGCTGATCAGGCGTGAGGCTTCGGATCGGCAAGTTACGGCTATGGAGGCTGCGGCAGCGGCTCGGCAGGCGGACGCGGCGGATGAGTCGGCGGATGACGAGCTGCCGGTCCCGGCAGGGTCAGTGCCCGAAGCCGTCGCCGTTGCGAAGCCGGTCGAGTAGCGCGGCGAACCCGTCGCTCGGGAAGACCTGAAGCGTCTCGCCGACGCTGTCGGAGGGCAGCCGGTGCAGTGCGCCGTCGTGCCACCAGTAGAGCTGATCGGAGATTGGTCCTGGGCAGGTTTCGAACTGCCGGGCGGCGAAGCGCAACAGGGTTCCGGCGGCGTCGACCACGGCGGCGGACTCGATTGGGTGCACGGCGATCAAGTGCCGGTGCGGCAGGACGACGAGCGCGCCGTTGGCGGCGACATAACCGGGAATCGCGGCGAGATGTTCGGCGAGCCAGAGCACGTGCGTCGACGTGTAGTAGCTGGGTCCGAACAGCGCGAACAAGCCGGCGCCGTCGATGGTGAGGCTCTCGACCTCGAGCGGGGCGGTGGCACGCGCGTTGGCTCTCGCCGCGTCGAAGACGACCTGCTCGGCGACGCCCCATCCGAGGGCGTCGCCAGCCGCGACTGGCTCGCCGCCGGGGAACGGTTGGCTGCCGCGTTCCGTCATCACCGCTTCGACGAGGCCGTCCGCGACCGGACGCTGCAGCATGCCGGACAGCGACGCGTCGGCGGCGAGGATTCTGGCTCGAAGTGGCTCGCGCGCTTGCTGCCAGAGGGAGCTGTCGGCGGACCTGGTGTTGCGGGGTGTAGTGGCCGTGAGCACGTCGGCGTTCGGGCTCGTCGGGCCGTCCGCGCCGCCGTGGTCCATTCGCAGCTCGCTGACATACTGCTCGATGAGTTCGGGCCAGTCGGCCTTTGCCCGGTCGTACATCCGCTCGCGCAGCGGTGCCAGATCGAGGCGGACGCCGGGCCATGGAGCGTCCGTACGGCCGACCTCCACGCGGTCACGCGCCAGCACGCGCCACCGCAGGCCGCGCCCGCGCAGTTCGACCTCGAGCAGACCGACCAGTGCCGTGGCCACCTCATCGCCGAGGGGCCACAGCGGATCCGCGAGCGGATCCGGATCGACCCCTGAGCCATCGTCAGATGCGGGCACGGGACGCAGTGTAATCATTACCGTCCGCGTTCCCTGTCGAGTACGGGTTTACACGGCATCAGTTGGCCACTGTTCAACTGTCACTCTCGTCATCATCTGTTGCGGTCATGACAACTCGGGCAGCCCGACGTCGAAGATCAGCCGATGCGGTCAGGTCATCACTGATCGGTCACCACTGATCAGTCATCACGGTTCGGTGACGGCGCGCCTGCGGGACCGTGACTCCGGGCGCGATTCCCCGTTGTAGTAGGCGTGTCAGAGCCCCCGGGACTTCCCAGCCCCTCCAGCCTCTCCGCACTCACGACCGCCCCGCGTCCGCCGCAGCAGCCGCCGCAAGCGCAAACGCCGCGTCCGCGTCCGCGTGCGCCGCGCGGTCCGGCGGGGCTCGGGCCGCTCAGTCCGAGCGGGATCGGTGCGCCGATACTCGGCTCTGGCCTGCCCGGCGTGCCACGTCCGCGCCGCACGCCGCCGCCGCGCACCGATCCGGTGATCACCGACGCGGTGTGGGCGCGGGTCGAGCCGCTGATCCCGGAGCGTGCCCGGCGTCAGCGTTATCCGGGTCGCAAGGCGTTGGACGATCGTGCGGTGCTGACGGGCATCCTCATCGTGCTCGCGCGCGGCATCGGGTTCGAGCGGCTGCCCAAGGAACTCGGCTTCGGCTCGGGGATGACCTGTTGGCGGCGACTGCGCGATTGGCAGCAGGCTGGCGTGTGGACGGCGATCGCGACGGAACTGGCCGACTCGCTGCCTGAAGGCGATCGCATCGACTTCAACCGGGTCGCCGCGCCAGCCGACGATCCTGACTCACCGGTTACGCGTCGGCCGGTCGCGGCCAAGGGCAAGCAGCCCTCCCCCGTCGCTGCCGAGTTCGGGATGACGCTACTGCGCTGAGACGGTGTCCGCTGACGTGGTCGTCGACGCGCCGTTAGTTGGAGCCGTGCCGACTGTGGCTTGCTGCGCGAACTGAGTGCGGTAGAGGTCTGCGTATAGGCCTTCGGCTGCCAGCAGTTCGGCATGTGTACCGCGTTCGACGATGCGTCCGCCGTCGACGACGAGGATCTGGTCGGCGTCACGTACCGTGGAGAGGCGATGCGCGATGACCAGTGACGTACGGCCGCGTAGTGCGCTCGCGAGTGCCTGCTGGACCGCTACCTCGGATTCCGAGTCGAGGTGCGCGGTCGCCTCGTCCAAGACCACGACGTCGGGTGCCTTGAGCAGGAGGCGGGCGATCGCGATGCGCTGCTTCTCGCCGCCGGAGAGACGGTAGCCACGGTCACCGACCACCGTGTCGAGACCGTCGGTCAGCGAGGCGACTAGGTCCCAGATCTGTGCGTCCTTCAGTGCTCTGACCAAGTCGTCCCGGGTGGCGTTCGGCCGGGCGTAAAGCAGGTTGTTGCGAATGGTGTCGTGGAACATGTGCGCGTCCTGAGTCACCACGCCGATGCGGTCGTGCAGCGACCTCAGCTGCGCCTCGCGCACATCCAGGCCGCCGATGCGGACCGCGCCGCCGGTGACGTCGTAGAGCCGCGCCGCGAGCGCGGTGATCGTCGTCTTTCCCGCGCCGGATGGGCCGACCAGCGCCGTCATCGTGCCAGGGTCGGCGCGAAAGGAGAGGCCGCGCAGTACCGGCGCGGATGGGGCTTGGTCGAGGACCGCGACGGATTCCAGCGAGGCTAGGGAGACCTCTGACGCCATCGGGTAGCGGAACGCGACGTCGTCGAACTCGATGACCGGCGATCCGGCGGGCAGCGGGACGGCATCAGGGCTCTCGGTCACCATCGGCGGCAGGTCGAGCAGTTCGAAGACGCGGTCGAAGGAGACCAGCGCGGTCATCACGTCCACTCGCACGTTCGCCAGCGCGGTCAGCGGTCCGTAGAGCCTGCCGAGCAGGCCGACCAGCGCGAGCATCGTGCCCAGCGACAGGTGGCCGCTGACGGCCATCCGGCCGCCGATCAGGTAGACCATCGCGGTGGCGAGCGCGGCGACCAGCGTGAGCGCGGTCATGAAGGCGCTGCTGGAGACCGCGACGCGCACGCCGATCCGGCGCACGCGGTTCACCTTCGCGGCGTACAGGTCGTCGTCTTCCTCGGGGCGGCCGAACAGCTTGGCCAGCAGCGCGCCGGAGACGTTGAAGCGCTCGGTCATCATCGTGGACATGTCGGCGTTGAGCTGCATCTGTTCCCGGGTCAGCTGCTGAAGCCGACTACCCATCCACCTGGCCGGCAGCACGAAGATCGGCAGCAGGACCAGCGCGAGCAGCGTGATCTGCCAGGACAGGTAGAACATCGTCGCGGCGGTCAGCAGCAGCGACACCGCGTTGGAGACGACGCTGGAGAGCGTGGACGTGAACGTACGCTGCGCGCCGATCACGTCGCTGTTGAGCCGGGAGACCAGCGCGCCGGTCTGCGTCCTGGTGAAGAACGCGATCGGCATCCGTTGTACGTGCGCGAACACCCGCGTGCGCAGCAGGGCGATCAGACCCTCGCCGATGCGCGCGGACAGGTAGCGAGAGACCAGGCCGACCGCGCCGTCGAGCAGCGCGATGCCGGCGACGACCAGCGCGAGTTCGGTGACGATGCCCGCGTCGTGCTTGAGGATGCCCTTGTCTACGATCCGTTGCGATAGCAGCGGCGGCAGCACGCCAAGGCTCGCGTCTACAACGGTGAGCGCGAGGAAGACGGCGATGATCCGGGCGAACGGCCTGGCCAGCTCGCCGACCCGGCGCATCGTGCCCGGTTTGAGTTTTCGGATCACTGAGGGATCGCGCCGATACGACGACATCCCCTGCCAGGGCGCGCCCCCGCCCATTCCCATACCCCGCACTGCCGCTACCCGCCCTTTGCCTTGTGTTCGCGCGCCATTGAACACATCACGGTTTTCCGGAATTGCTCCGTCGTTATCATCCCATTCTTGTGGAGGAGCAGACGATATCCGGGACCAGCGGATTCGAAGCGGTCGAGGGCTTCACGGCCGACGGTGACGGGGGCGCCGCGCGGGCGGGCGTCGTTCCCGAAGGCGGGCTCGGGCGCAACAGCCTTCCGGTGCACGTAGTGGTGCCGGAGAGAACAGCCGGGTTTCGCTCATTCGTCGCGGTGGGCGATTCGTTCACCGAAGGAATGGTCGACAAGCTGCCGGACGGCTCGCTGCGCGGGTGGGCCGATCTGGTGGCCGAGCGGCTGAGCCAGTGCGACCCCGAGTTCCGCTATGCGAACCTCGCGGTGCGCGGCAGGCTGGTCAAGCGGATCAGCGAAGACCAGGTGCCGACGGCCTTGCAGATGGGCGCGGACCTGGTCACGTTAGCCACCGGGCTCAACGACGTGGCCCGGCCTGGCTGCGATCTTGAGGCGATCGGCATGTACCTGGAGCGGTGCGTCGCGATGCTCACTGCGGCGGGCGCTCGCGTGGTGATGTTCCAGTCGGTCGACTTCAGGTACCGGATGCCGTCGCTGCGGCGATTCGCGCCGCGGGTGATCCGGCTCGGCGAGATGGTCGAGGGGCTGCGCGACAAGTACGGCGTGGTGATCGTCGACCTGTCGATCGAGCGCATCTTCGACGATCCGCGGCTGTGGGCACCGGACCGGGTGCACCTGGCCACCGAGGGACACCGGCGGATCGCGGAGGCGGTGATCGAGGCGCTGGGCGACGAACGTCCTTCGACTGGCGTCGCCGCTGCCCGCGCAAGAAGCCGTGGGTCATCGTGCGATGTACGCGAACGTCGTGTGGACGATTCGTTCCTTGCCCGTGGATCAAGCGCCGGATGACCGGCCGCCGTCCGGGGACGGCCTGGAGGCGAAGCGGCCGGAGCTGACGCCGGTCGACCTTCGTCGGCGGGCGGGACAGACCAGCCAGACGGCCGAGCCAGCGTCAGGTCAACCTCTGGCCCG
>CAVQPP010000280.1:0-13878 GCA_963714445.1 uncultured Actinomycetota bacterium | reverse complement strand
GATGATGGTGCGGCTGGCTGATCGACGATTTTTTGCGCGGAAGGCCGCGTTCGACGTGATCCTCGGTTTTATTCTGGCATCCATGCTGGCCCGCGCTGTGAATGGTTCGGTGGCCTTCCTGCCCACCTTGGGCGGCGGTTTTGTCCTCATTGGCCTGCATCGTCTCCTGGGAACGCTGGCGTTTTATTCACACCGATTCGGCAACCTTGTAAAGGGGACCGAGGATGTGCTGGCGGCCGCGGCTGGGCGTTCACCCAGATCCGGGCCGCGCTGGAAACCGCCCGGCTGACCCGCCGCCCGCCCTGGGAAGCCCTCGGCCAGCTCGGCGGCGAACTCGGCATCAGCGAGCTGAGCGAACTGGCCGCCTCCATCACCCTGGCCGGTGTCGAAGGCGCCAAGGTCCGGGCCAGCCTCACCGCCAAGGCCGCCGCCATCCGCAACCGCCAGCTCGCCGACGCCGAGACCACCGCCCAGGCCGCCACCGAGCGGATGAGCCTGCCGCTGGTCCTGCTGTTCGGCGGATTTCTCCTGCTCATCGGCTTCCCCG
This sequence comes from uncultured Actinomycetota bacterium, assembly GCA_963714445.1. GTDB lineage: Bacteria > Actinomycetota > Actinomycetes > Streptomycetales > Catenulisporaceae > Actinocrinis. Next base: position 13,331 of record CAVQPP010000280.1, on the reverse strand, counting down.
CCGTCGTCCATGTCCTCACCGGCATCTAGATCACAATCAAAGGGGACCTCATGCCCGCTCTGCTCGGATACATCCGCCTCGCTGGCGCTATGCTGCGCGCCCGGCTGGCGCAGGCCCGCCGCGATGGCGAGGCCGCGACACCACCGAGACCGTCGTGGTGATCGCCCTGCTGGTGGCGCTGGCGATCGCCGCGATCGCCATCATCACCGCCAAGGTCCTCGCCAAGGCCGACTCCTGAACCTGGGATATGACCCTCCCCACCCGCCTGCCTGCCCGCGATGCAGGGAGCCCGGTGAAGATCCCGGCCCAGCCGCTTGCTTGCCGTACGTCACATCATGAACCTGCCGCCTTGCACGTCACCGGCGCTGAGACGCTGAGCGTGGCTGAGGGAAACGGCAACGACGACGCCCGGGCACGACCCGGCCATCCCCGGTTGCGCGGCCTGGCCCGGGCTGGCGCGGTGACCGGGGCGCCGGCGCAGCCGAGATAGTCATCGCCGTCCCGCTGCTCATGCTGCTGATCCTGCTGATCGTGCAGTTCGCGATCTGGGCGCACGCCTCCTCGGTCGCCCAGGCGACCGCAGAGGAAGCCCTCGCCGCCGCCCGCGTCCAGGGCGGCAGCGCCGCCGCCGGGCAGCAGCGCGCCGCCCAGGTCCTCGGCCAGATCGGCAGCTCCGTCCTCATCAGCCCGCACGTCACCGTCACCCGCACGGGCGCCACCGCCACCGTCCAGATCACCGGCACCGCCGAAGAGGTACTCCCGGTACCGGGACTGCTCCTTCCCGGTGCACATCACCGTCACCGGGCCAGTCGAGCGGTTCGTGCCCGCCACCGCTCAGGGATAGCCGCCATGCACCGGCACGCGCGGCGGCGCGCCCGCAGCAGCGACAGCGGGTCAGCCGCCGCTGAGCTGGTCCTCCTCACCCCCATGCTCATCGTGATCATGCTGCTGATCGTCGCCGCCGGCCGGCTGGTCAACGCGCGGCTGCAGGTTGACAGCGCAGCCAGGCAGGCAGCCCGCGCCGCTTCCCTGGCCCGCGACCCGGCGGCCGCCGTCTCGCAGGCGGACGCCACCGCGCGGGCTGCCCTGGCCAGCGAGCACATCACCTGCGACCCGCTGGCTGTCAGCCCGGACACTGCCGCGTTCCGGCCCGGCGGGCAGGTCACCGTCCAGGTGACCTGCACGGTGTCCCTGGCTGGCCTGGCATTGCTGCACGTCCCCGGCTCCCAGACCCTCACCGCCCAGTTCACCTCACCCATCGACGTCTACCGCGGGGCCGGGCCATGACGCCCCGCCGCCCGCGCCTGCGCTGGCCCCGCGGCGATGCAGGGCAGATCACCGCGTTCGTCGTCGTCATGATGGCCGCGCTGATCCTGCTCGCCCGCCTGGTGCTCGACGGCGGCCTGACCCTGGACGCCCGCGAGCGCGCCCTCGGCGAGGCGCAAGAAGCCGCCCGCGCCGGAGCCCAGGCCATCAACCTCGCCCTCTACCGGCAAAACGGCAAGCTGGTGCTCATCCCCGGCCAGGCCATCGCCGACGCCCGCGCCTACCTGGCCGGCATTGCCACCACCGGCACCGCCAGCGTCACCGGAAACGCGGTCACCGTCACGGTGACCATCGTCCAGCCGATGCAGATCCTCGACGCCGCCGGGCTGCGCGCGATCACCGTGCACGCCACCGCCACCGCCACACCCGAACTCGGCATCAACGGGATTGCCGGTGGGTTCGCGAATTCTGAAGGGCTGCCTGGCACGAACCCGACGGATGGGGGCGCCCGGTGGGTAGGTTCAGATGCTTGGGTTCAAGAACTGGTTGGCTGACTTTCGAGAAAATTGATGACTCCAGCGCGGAGCGACGGGCGGAGAGTGCGGATCACCGTGTCCCCGACTGTCCATTCAGCGGCGTCCATGCCCGCCATCCGGAGCCCCTCGATAGCCGCGCCGGCAATCCTCGTCGCTCCGGATTTCCTGCAAGATCGCGACGGCGACGTCGCGAACATGCCAGCGATTGTGGTACTGCCCCAGGCACGTGAGCCCGTGGATGGCTTCCTGGAGAATGACCGAGTCGCGGGTCACGGCGACAGCACGCCGGGCAAAGCCAGCAAGCACGTCACACATGCTGAAGTCGAAACTGCCCTCCAGCCGTTCGGTGAACGCCAGGAAGGCGCGGTGAAAACCGTCTGGGTCACGGTCCCACCACCACTCCACGGACTCGGCTGGCAGAGCGCTCAGGGCCACGGCAAACGATCCCATTTCGCTGTAGTCGGTGGGATCCACCTCCTCGGCCCAGCGGATCAGCTCCTCAAGTGCGGCTTGGTCGGCAACTCCTCCCTCTCGAAGGCGAGGCCGGAGGCGATCCGACCTCTCCTCCGGTGTTTCCCACCTGCCGGCAGGGACGACGGCCACGGCGGCCTCGATGGCGGCAAGCAGATCGGCTGCAGTCGCGTAACGGCGGTTGCGGTCCTGCGAGATCGCCTTCTGGATCACGGCCCGCAGCTTCCCAGCAGGCACATCGTCATCGACGGGGGTATCGCCTATCACGAGCGCCTGCAGGATCTTTCCGGCCGAGTAAATATCGGCGCGCTCGTCCACGCGCTTGGCATCTTTCCACTGCTCAGGGGCGGTATAAAAGGCCGAACCCATCGCGTCGGCCGTGGCGGTGAGCCGCACACTGCTCTCAGCCACGGCCCGGGCAAGCCCGAAGTCGGCAATTGCCCATGTTCCGGCCTGGGTGCGCAGAACGTTCTCTGGCTTGAGATCGCGATGCAAGATCCCCTTGCCATGGATGTAAGCGAGGCCCGCGCAGATCTGGCGCATCACGGCCACGATCTGGCTCTGCTCCATCTTGTTGCCCAGTTCATCGGCCAGGCTTCCCCCGGCGATGGGCATGGCATACCACAGGCCGTGTTTCTCGTCGGTGCCGCTAGCGAGCACGGGCATGACGTTCGAGTCCCTAAGCTCCGACGTGAGTCGCAGCTCGCGTTCGAACCGGGCGACGATCTCCGGGTCGAGGGCGTGCACTTCCCTCAGCACTTTCACGGCCACCTGGGTGCCGCTGGGGCTGTTGAGGTCCTGCGCGCTATACACCACGGCGAACCCACCACCGCCGATCTCGGTGCCAAACTCGAACCGTCGCCCCGCAGCCAGGCGCTCGGCATTTGCGGCAGGTCGCCCCACAGTCCGGCGCAGCCCGCTGCCAGCCCACCGACGGATCACGTCCAGATTCCAGACTTCGCCGACAGTCAGGCTGGCGACGGGCAACGGAAAGTCATCGCGCTGCCGCAGCTTGGCGACCTGCTGCCGGGAAACCTTCAGCTCTGCCGCAACTTCGGATACCCCACCGAGGCGGGGCAGCTCACTATTAGTTGTCATGACGTCAACCATACCCTAATAGTTGACGTGATGTCGCCTATTGGTGAGGCGCTCCCCTCGCTGTGTTGGGCGTGTCCCGCCTCGCCTGGTCAGCGGTCCCAGCTCGGCAACCACTACCGGCAGGAACCGGCGGGTGTTCCTGTAGAACTCCCGTGACCCGCCCGCCCGGCCGCCTGCGGCGCCTGGCCCGCGCCACCGCCGGGCTCGGCGCGATCGCGACCGTGCTGGCCGGGCCGCCGTACGCGCTGGCCCGCTTCACCGGCTGGCCGGTACCCGCGCCACCTGCCCACCTGGCCGCAGCTGCAGGCGTTCCTGATCAGCCCGCTGAGCGACGGCGCCATCATCAAGGGGCTGGCCTTCGCGGTCTGGGTGCTGTGGGCCATGGCCGCCGTCGCGGTGCTCATCGAGGCGATAGCCGCCGTCGCGGGCCACTCAGGCGCCCCGGCTGCCGGTCATCGCCCCGTTCCAGGCGGTCGCCGCCGCCCTCATCGGCGCCACCGTCCTGACCTCACTGCAGGTCGTGCAGGCCGCCCCGCGCTCCACACAGCCCCTGCAGGCAGCGCTGACCGCCAGCACCACCGTCGCAGGCCCGCTGATGCCGGGCCGGGCGCAGCCGCTGCGGCACCCGACCCGGCGGCCAGGCCGCCGCAGGCCCGCGGCCAGCCGCGACGCTCCGGTGACCCGGCCCCGGGTCTACCGCGTCGTGCCAGGCGATGACCTGTGGGACATCGCCGCCCGGTTCCTCGGCAACGGCGAGCACTGGCACGAGCTGTTCCGCCTCAACGCCGGCAAACCGCAGCCGGACGGCCGCACCCTCACCGACCCCAGCCTCATCTACCCCGGCTGGGTCCTGCTGCTGCCCGTCACAGGACGGCCACCAGGGTCCGGCCGCCCAGCCCGCACACCACCGCCCCAGGCGGCCCGCCCCGGCGCGCACGCCCAGCCCGTCGCCATCCAGGACACACCAGGGGGAAGGCTCCGGCAGCACGCCGTCCCCGGCCCCGACCAGCACGCACCCGCACCCCCGACCGGTCGCGGTGCACCTGCCATCAGGAGCCCTCATCGGGATCTCCGTCGCGATCATGGTCGCTGCCGCGCTCACCCTCGCCAGCATCCAGCGCCGCCGCCGCTACCGCCCCCGGGCCGGGCCGCCGGGCAGCCTGCAGCCGGGTGAACCGCCGCTGCCTGCCGTCATCACCGCCCTGCGCCGCGCCACCCGCCCCGCCCCGCCCGACCCCCCAGACGACGACCCCAGCCCGGACGACGGCACCCCGCCCGCCACCGATCCCTACCTCGACCCCTACGGCGACACCAGTCCCGGGCCAGGCCAGCACGGCGAAGCAGCCCCCGGCCAGCAGCCCGGCTCCCGCAGCCGGAACCCCCCGGCCCGGCAGGGACACCCCCGCCCGGCGGGCACCTCGCCCGCCCGCCGCGCGAGCACCCGGCACGATCCCGCTCGGCGTCCGCGGGAGCCAGCGAAGCCGCCCTCGACATCGCCGCCCTCGGCGGGCTCGGCCTGACCGGTCCCGGCGCGCCCGCCGCCGCCCGCGCGATCCTCGCAGCCCTGCTGGCCCAGGCCCCGGCCGCCGCGGCCGGGATGCCCCCCGCGATCATCATCCCCGCCGCCGACGCCGCGCGGCTGCTCCCCGGCGAGGACGCGGCCCAGATCCCGGGCGTATCGGTCCCCGCCACACTGCACGCGGCGCTCGATGAGATGGAAGCCGCCCTGCTGAGCCAGGCCCGCGCGGCCTGCGGCTTCGACGCCGACGACGAGCCGCACGCCGCGGCCGGCGCCTGCCGGGACCGGGTGCCGCGCTGATCGCCACCAGCGATCCCGGCACCGCGCACCGGCTGCGCGGCATCCTGGAATCGGGCCGCGGCCTGGGCACTGCCGCGATCCTGCTCGGCACCTGGCCGCCGGGCGTTACCTGCCAGGTCGCCGCCGACGGCATCATCACCGACCACCATGCCCCCCGGCGCGGGCCTGGAGGGGATCCGGCTGTTCCACCTCGGCGCCGCCGAGGCAGCAGCCATCACCGCCGTGCTGCGCGACGCCCGCGGCACCCCGCCCGCCGTATCGGCCCTGGCCCGGCCCGGCGCCGCCCTCCCGCCCGGCGCGCAGCTGAGGTCCCGCGCGAGGCCCGGCCTGCCGCCGACGGCCGTTACCTTCCCGCCCCCGCACTGCCCGCCCCCGCCCCGCCAGGACCTGCCCGCGCAGCAGCCGCCCCGCCGGAACGGGCATCCCGCGCGGCGGCCGCCCCCGCCCCGGCGGCCGCCCGGCACCGCCGCAGACGGCCCGGCGGCCTCGCCGGATACCGCCCGGCCGGTCCAGCTGACCATGCTCGGGCCGCTGCGGATCACCGCCGCCGGACAGGAGATCGGCGGCGGGCTGCGCAAGGCCCGCGAGCTGATGGCATTCCTGGCCGTCAACCCCGACGGTGCCAGCGCGGAGGCGATCAGCGAGGCCCTGTGGCCCGAAGCCGACGCCGGCCACGCCACCGGCCAGCGCAACCTCGCCCTGCGCAAGGCCCGCGACATGCTCCGCGGCGCGACCGGCCAGGCAACCCCGATGTGGATTCTCCACGCCTCCGGCCGCTACCGCCTCGACCCCACCCTGATCGGCGCCGACCTGTGGCAGTTCACCGGCGCGCTCGACCAGGCCCGGCGCGCCGCCACCGACGAGGACCGGCTGGCGGCCTGCCGGGAAGCGGCCGGGCTTTACCACGGCGAGCTGGCCGAGGGCGAGGGCTACGACTGGGCCGAGCCCTACGCCGAGACCGCCCGCCGCCGCGCGCTGGACGCCTGGACCACCATCGCCGACATCCTTCAGCCCCGCGACCCCGGCCAGGCCCTGGCTGCCCTGGAGTCCGCGCTCAGCCACGACCCCTACAACGAGTACCTGTACCAGAAGATCATGCGGCTGCAGGCCGCAGCGGGCCACCCCGAGGCCGTCCGCCGGACCCTCAGCCTCCTGGAGACCCGGCTCAGCCGACCTCGGCGTCACGCCCGGCACCCAGACCCGGCACGTCGCCGCATCGCTGCTCGGCACCCACAACCCGCCACCACGAGCAGGCCACCGCCCGCCGGAGGACGCCGCGCCGGGCGCCCAGCCGCATGAGCGCCGCCCCTCCTGACAACCCGGGCTGCCCGCGCCCCCGGCCAGCCCCGGCTGATCATCTGGCCGCGCCCGTGGACTCGTCGCTGCGCCTGAAGTCCCGCTACCATCACCGCCACCCCCGCCACCGCCGCCCGGTCCCGGCAGGCCGCCGCATCGCCGCCGGGCACCGGCCCGGTCCCGGGCCGCCGCTGCCATCACGGCCCGCCCCGGGGGAACCCAGCCGCGAGAAATCCGGGCCCGGTGGCCATTCCGCACCATCAGCTAGTCCCGGTTCCGTCGCGTATACCTGCCGACACCGGAACCCCCGAGACGAGGAGAAGGCGCAGGCAGTGCCCGGAATAAACCTTCCTGCGGACTCCCAGACTGATTACGCGCATAGCTCGTAAAACGATAATGAATGGCGCGCGGGTCCCGTGATGCCGTGCGTCCAAATACGTTGTCATGGCTGTATCTGTGTACCTGATTGGTGTCGTACCGGGGTGCAAGCCTGCAGCCTGCCCTGGGGGTGCCGAGGTGCCCGCGAGGCGGCCCGCGAGGTGGCCTCGTGAGGTGGCGCGCGAGGTGGTGCGCGAGGTGGTGCGCGAGGCAGGCGGCGCGCCGGCGCGGGGTGGCGGGCGAGGCGGGTACCCGGCGCGGCGCGTACGCGAGGCGGCTGGCGGCCGGCGGCGCGCGGCGGCGAAAAGGCGCGCGGAAAAGGCGCCGCGGCCGTGCGTATCCGCGCAATAGCGGTCCGCATTATTAGCGCGGGAAATTGGCGGGAGAATTCCCGCCATAGGGCCGGAAATTCGTTGACTGGTCGGGGGTGCCGAGATAGCGTCGTCGTGTACCTAGGAAATAGGGAAACGGAATAGGGAATACCGGAAACGCCGCAATTAGCAAAAGGAGCCCTGCCGGAAATGTGCGCGCCCGTAATTGTCACCGAGGAAAACGCGAATGACCTGATCACCGCGCCCGGAAACCCCCATCTGATCTGGGACGGCGCCGAGGCCCGCGTGATCACCGAGGACTTCTACCGCGCACTGAACGCCGAATCGACATGGCTGCTGATCATGAGCCACGCCGACCTGGCCGACCTCGACCCCGGCGCCCTCACCTACCACCCCGCCGCGCTGGCCGAACTGCTCACCACCTTCGGCGACGACCTCGCCGCCGACGACTGCCCCTGCGCCGCCGCTGACCCCTGGCCACCCCGCCGCCCTTCGACGCCCGTACCGGAGAACCACCATGACCACCACCGCCCCGCGCACCACGCGCCACGGGCTCGGCAACGGCGAGCTGCGCCGCCAGGTCGCCGCCTACCTGGACGAGAACCCCGGACCCCACACGCCCGGCACGATCGCCAAGGCGCTGGAGCGCAGCGCCGGCGCCGTCGGCAACGCCCTGAAAACCCTCGCCGACCGCGGCGAGGCCGAGCCCGTACCCGGCAAGCCCGCCCGGTACCAGGCCACCCCCGCCACCAAGGCGGCAGCCGGCGGCATGTCCACCGCGCCGGCGCCCAAGCCCGCCGCCCCGCCCAAGCCCGCCCCCGCCGCGCCGGCCGCCGCCCCGCCGCCCGCCCGCCGCCGCCCCGCCCCCTCGGGCGTGACCCGCCCGAACGGCGCCATCTACCGCCCCCGCGCGCTGGCCGACATGCCCGACGTCGACGCCCTGCGCAAGCTGCGCGCGGCGGGCATCCCCGCCCTGCTGTACGGGCCGCCCGGTACCGGCAAGACCTCCCTGGTCGAGGCCGCCTTCGGCGACGAGGTCATCACGGTGGCCGGCGACGGCGACACCACGACCGGTGACCTGGTCGGCGACTACACCCAGCGCGACGACGGCAGCTACGAGTTCGTCTACGGACCCCTGATCACCGCCATGACCGAAGGCAAGGTGCTCTTCATCGACGACGCCACCCTGATCAGCCCCGCGGTGCTGGCCGTGACCTACCCCGCCATGGACGGCCGGGGCGAGGTCAAGGTCAAGGCGCACAAAGGCGAAACGATCACCGCCGCCGACGGCTTCTATGTCATCGGCGGGCACAACCCCAACGTCCACGGCGCGGTCCTGACCGAGGCGCTGGCCTCCCGGTTCACGGTCCAGGTCAAGGTCGGCACCGACTACGACCTCGCCCGCGCCCTGAAGATCGACCCCCGCGCGATCAGCGCCGCCCAGGATCTCGCCGGCCGGCAGGCCACGGGCGAGATCGGCTGGTCACCCCAGCTCCGCGAGCTGATCGGCTACCAGCGCACCGCCGCCGCACTCGGCGAGAACGCCGCCGCCGCCAACCTCGCCGGCATCGCCCCCGAAGAAGACCAGGACGTCGTCGCCGCCGCCCTGCGCAAAGCCTTCGGCCGCACCGATCACCCCCCTCGCCCTCGGCCGCCAGGTCTGAACCCCCGCCCCGCACCCCCGGAAAGGAGCACCCCGATGACCGCCCTGCACCCGCCCGCCCCGCCCGCCCTGGCCAAGCCCACCGGAGCCTGGCGCAAACTATCAGCCGCCATGACCGCCGAGATCCCCGCCATCGCCGGCCGCCCCGTGCCCGTAGCCTGCGCCCCCGGCGCCGGCCTGGGCCACCCCGCCTGCTACCTGCCCACCATCCCCGTCATCGAGGTCGACGGCGACCTGCTCGGCGTCAACCCCGCCACCGCCAGCCCCGTCAGCCCCGCCGACCGCGAACGCTACCCCGTTTTGTGGGGCGCGCTGACCCACGAAGGCGGCCACGCCGCCCATAGCAAGGTCTGCCCGCCGCCCGCCGAGAAGGCCAACTGGTGCCAGGCCGCCCACCTGCTCGAAGAATCCCGCATGGAAGCCGCGCAGGTGGCCCGTCGCCCCGGCGACCGCCGCTGGCTGCGCGCCACCGTCAGCAAACTCATCCTCGGCGACTTCACCGCCGCCGGCGCCACCCCCGGCACCCCGCGCGAGGCCGGCTGGCCGCCGCCCTGATCCTGGCCCGCGAAGACCGCCGGCATCCTCGAACCCGCCGAGACCGCCCCGGTCACCGCCCAGGTCGAGAAGGCGATCGGCGCCGATGCACTCAAGCGCCTCGAAGCCACCTGGAAGGCCGCCCACCAGGTCGCCGACGACGACGCCCGCACCATGGTCCGCCTCGCCCGCCGCTGGTGCCGCATCCTCGGCCTCGACCCCGACGCCGCCCCGCCCGCCCCCATCGAGATCGACCTCTCCGACCTGCTGGACGCCATCCGCGACGCCATCAAGGCGATCACCGCCGCCGTCGAGGCGGACTTCACCCCGCCGCCGCCCTTCCCGCCCGGCAGCGCCGCCGAACGCGAGGCCGAGAACACCGCCCGCATCGACGCCGACCGCGCCGCCCGCGAGGTCTTCGCCCGCCGCACCGCCCCGCCGGCCGTCACCGGCACCCGCGAACCCCGCGACGGCGAGAAGGCCGCCGCCCGCCGCCTCACCCGCACCCTGCGCGACGCCACCGCCGGCGGGCGCGACACCGTCACCATCACCTCCCCGGTCCCGCCCGGCCGGCTGCGGATGCGGCAGGTGCTCGCCGCCGACGCCCAGCGCGCCGCCGGCGCCCGCCCCACCGCCGAGCCCTTCACCCGCACCCGCAGCCGCCGCGTGCCCGCCCCGCCCCTGCGGGTAGGCATCGCCTGCGACATCTCCGGCTCCATGCGGGCCTTCACCGGCCCGGTCGCCTCCGCCGCCTGGATCCTCGCCCGCGCCGCCGCCGCCCTGCCCGCCGCGACCACCGCCACCGTCTTGTACGGCGAGCAGGTCCATCCCCTCACCCACCCCGGCCACGCTCCCGCCCGAGTCACCGACTTCGCCGCCCCTGACGGCACCGAGCAGCTCTGCCGCGCCATCGACGCCCTCGACGGCGCGCTCGGCCTGTCCCACCCCGGCACTGCCCGGCTGCTGGCCATCGTCTCGGACACCTACCACACCGACCCGCGAGATCGCCGGCGGGCAACGGCGCATCACCCGCCTGGCCAAGACCGGCTGCGGCGTGATCATCCTGCGCCCCGACGACCCCTTCCCCTGGGACGAGCAGCACGAATGGACCGACGCCCAGGTCATCACCCTTACCGACCCCGCCGACACCATCGAGGTCATTGCCCGCGCCGCCACCCGCGCCCTGACCGCCTGAACCCCTGGCCCCCGGGCGGAAACGCCCAGCCCGAGGGCAACCCCGCCCCCACGAAGGAGCATACCAGTGAACGACGACCGCATCCCCTACGGCCAGCTCAGCCAGCTCATCGCCGGCCGCGACCGGCCCGCCGCCCACGCCATCGAGAACGCCGCCCGTGGCGTCAACGCCACCGAGCGCACCATCCGCCAGACCGCCGCGATGATCCGCGCCAAGCTCGACCAGATCGAGCAGCGTCTCGGACCACGGCCTGAACCTGAACGACCTCGGCGAACTCCAGCGCATGCCCGCCGACCTCGACCGGGCGATCACCCTCCGCCACGCCCACTGGCAGGTGCTCGGCGCCCTGCTCACCGAGACCGAGCTGACCTCCCTCCAGCCCGCACAGGCCGCCCCTGCGCAGGAAGCGAGCACCCGGTGAGCGGTCGGCCCGGCTACCAGCGCGGCGACCGCATCGCCCTCGACTGCACCGTAGACCCGCACACCCGGCTCCAGCCCGGCGACCAGGGAACCGTCACCGGCTACGACTCCCGCCTCGGCCATCTGAACATCCGCTGGGACTCCGGCAGCACCCTGGCCATGCTCCTGCACGACGGAGATCAGGTCCGCCTGATCACCCCGCCCAGGCCGGACCGCCCCGCCGGCCCCGCCCGCGAGCACCCCGGACCAGGAAGGGGTGAGCTGGCATGAAGCCCTGCACCAGCCCCAGCCCGCAGCACCCGCTGCCAGCCTCGCCCGCGATGCTGAGGACCTCGGCCGCGATGCGGGGAAGGCGGCAGCCTCCTGGATGTTCGACGGCAACACCACCGAGGACACCTACCGCGCCGTGCTGCGCGGCATCGAGGACGGTGACCCCGCCATCCTCGACGCCTACCCGTCTCCCGGCCTGTCCGCCGACGGCGGGTACACCGAAGCCGGCCTGGCCCGCGACCTCGGCCTCGACGGCGAAGACCAGCTCATCCCAGACGCCGTGACCGCCTACCTGGACGCGGCGGACGAGAGCTTCTGGCACGAGACCGAGCGCCTCGCCCGCCAGCACCTGGCCGCAAACCCCGCCGATCCCCGGCCCGCGGACACCGGGAAGGAGCACCGCCGATGAGCACACCCGTCCCGCATCCCGCGACGGCCCAGGCCGCGCTGCTGAAGGCCGGCCAGCTCGGCCGCCGGCACGGCAAGGCGGCAGCGTACTGGCAGATCGGCGACCGCAGCGATACTGATGCGCAGCTGTTCTACCGGGACCTGCTGCGCGGCATCTCCGAGGCTGACCAGCAGATCACGGGCCTGTACGAGGTGCCCGACCTGACCGCGCGGTGGGACTATGACCGGGACAGCCTGGCGGCCGACCTCGGGCTGGCCCGCGACGACCCGGGCCTGGCCCAGGCCGCGGATACCTACCTGGCCGCTGCCCGCCGGGAATTCTGGCTGGAGGCCGCGCGCCTGGCCCGCCGCGCCTGCACCCCGGCCCGGACCACCGGGCCGACGACGGCGTCCGGGCCTGCCGTGCTCACCCCGAGCCGGGTCGAGGGCGGCCAGGATCCGGCCCGAAGACGAGGACGACGCTGACGCCCAGGCCGCGAACCTGCGGCAGGACATCACCGACCGGGCCAGCGGGCTGAGCCTGCTGCTGTCGCAGCGCTGCTCCACCTGCATCCTGCGTGTAGTTGACTGCACCTGATCGGTCACGCGGGGTGACCGGCGGGGAGGGGCAGTCATGAACCTGAGGGATCAGCTCGCGCAAGGCCAGGCCAGCCTTGTGCGAGTTGGGGAGGTCCGGCCAGGCACTACCGCGCACTTGCCTTATGTCATCACCGACGACGGGGGAGACCCGGTCGAGGCGGTGAGCGCGTTCCTGCGCGACTTGATGTTCGGGGACTGCCGTCCCGCGACGTGCCGCAGCTACGCTCACGACCTGCTGCGCTGGCTCCGCCTGCTGGCCACCGTCGGCGTCGGCTGGGAACAGGCCGCCCGCGGTGAGGTGGCGCTGCTGGTGGCGTGGATGCGCAACGCGCCCAACCCGCAGCGCCGTCGCCGCGACCCGGGCCTGTGCGGGACGGTGAACCTCAAGACCGGCAAGCCGTACCCGGCCGCCGGGTATGCCCGGACGACGATCAACCATGCGCTCACTGTCGTGCGCGGCTTCTACGCCTTCCACTTGCACAGCGGGGCGGGCCCGCTGTGCAACCCGGTGCCGGAAGGCCCCCAGCGCCGCCTGCTGCTGGCCCACCGCAGCCCCCTGGAACCAGTTCCCCCGGTGCGCCGGTCTCCGCTGCGGCAGAAGATCCCGGCCCGCCAGCCGCGGTCCATCCCGGATGCCATGTGGGCAGAGTTGCTCGCGGCGATGCGCTGCACGCGCGACCGCGCGCTGCTGGCCTGCTATGTCTCTTCCGGGGCGCGGGCCAGCGAGCTGCTCGCGCTACGGTCCGAGGACATCGACTGGCAGGAGATGGTGCTGCGGGTGCCCTGCAAGGGCAGTGAGGTCCTGACGGCGGTGCCGATCTCCCCGGAGGCAGTTGCGCTGCTGGCCGTCTACCTCGCCGAGGCCGGGCCGCCGCTGCCTGGCACGCCAGTGTGGCGGGCCAGCCGCGGCCGGTACCGGCCGCTGACTTACTGGGCGATGCGCCGGGTACTCCAGCGCGCGAACGCGGTCCTGGGGACCAACTGGTCGCTGCACGACATCCGCCACACCACCTGCGCCAGGATGAGCGCCGACCCGGCGCTGGCGCTCCCGGAGGTGCAGGCTGGC
>CAVQPP010000279.1:0-22507 GCA_963714445.1 uncultured Actinomycetota bacterium | reverse complement strand
CTCTTCGAAGTTAACCGGGGCAGCGCTTCTGCGTGATCACTGACCGTGAGCGCCATTGGGTCCGCATTCGGGGTCGCGGCGTGCTGCGCGATCGAGTGCCCGTAGGTCCTTGATCGTGGTTCTGTCGCGCACCGCCCCTTGCGCTCAGTGGATGGCGTCGTAGCGGGTGGACTGGGTGATCGGGCAGCTCTGCTCGCTCAGTGCGGCGCAGATCGGTTCTATATCCCAGTGCGGCCTGCCGTCCGGCAGATGGGGTCTTAGCTGGGTCAGCGCCGGGCCCGCGGAGAGGGCCTGTCTACTCAGCCGGGCCGCCGTCGGGGTGGGGCTCGCTGTTGCCTGGGCTGCGGACCTTGTCAAGGGCACGCTGGGTCAGCCTTACTGCAAGGTCGATGGCGTCGGGTGTGGTGAGTGGGCAGTTGATCTGGTAGCCGTTGCGTGGCTGGACGTTGCGGGACTTGATCTGCGGGTCGGTGACGTCGGCTACGTCGTCTCTGGTAAGCCGCAAGGTGAGTCCGGCATTCTTGGCATTGACGTAGGCGACTGCGCCGTAGCGGCGGGGCCCGGCGTCGTAGATGAGCAGGTAGTCGGCGCGGCCGTCCTTGCTGGTCTTGGAGGTGCCTATCTCGGCGTCAGTCTCGTCCAGGTCAAGCACCCGGTGGATGTAAGCCTCCACATGTGCGCCGATCAGTGGCTCACGGGCCCGGCCGTAGATGAAGGACCGGAGCATGGCCTGGTCCTCGGCGCCCATTCCGCCGATCCGCTGGCCTCCTCCGGCCGCCAGCGGATCCTCCATGCGGTCCAGCGCCTTCGCGGCGGCGTGGGCCTGCCCGATCACTCCGGTCCGCGCCTCATACTCGGCCAGCTCCTCGGGGCTGCCGTCGATGATGGTCACCTTCATGGCCGCTCTCCTTCTGCTCACGTGAACACGTCAACGTGTTCACGTGAGCAGATCTATCAGATGTATGCGCATGCTGTGACTAAGCATACTCACGCATAAGTATCATCGTGGGCTGTGGCCTGCCCGGTCTGCGGGCAGCCCGCCCCGGCCCGGCGTCCTGGGAAGCGCCGCCAGCACGCCAGTCACTGCAGCTGCGCCCAGCACCAGGAACACGCAGGCTCATTCGTGCCTTCGCGGCTCTCCGAAGGTCAACCCGGCTCTGGTGTCCGCCCGGTTACCAGAAGTAATGGACGTGGCCTGGATGGCCGGGATCGCCGGGCGCTGCGGGTGCAGGCGATCCGGACACGGCGGCGCTGGCTGGCGGGATTGCGGAAGGAATACGCCATCCGGGCTTCGAGTTTCGCGAGCCTGTTCAGGGCCTCGCTCTTGGCGTTCGTCACTCCCGTGAGCACCGCCGCGACGATCTCGTCCTCCCATCTCGAGATCGTCCGTGCCAAGGTGAGCAACTCGGGAATGTCGTCGTTCTGGGCGCACCAGTCGTAGAAGGACGCCAGCCGGCCGCGGAGATCTCGCTCGCCCGGCGTGGACCCGGTGACCCGGGCGCGCAGATTCAGCACGTCGCGGAGCTTCTCCTTGCCGATCCAGGCGGCCAGGATCTCCTGGCCTGCCCGGTCACCGCTCAGGGTGCCCATGATCTTCGCGAACTGGGCTGGGCTGAGGTGCTCCAGGTTGCGCACCAGCAGGCCCTTGAGCCCGTACTCGCTATCACCGGACCGGCCGCGGCGGCCGTACCTCTCCCGCACTGCGCGCCGCCGCACGTCCCCGGTCATCTTCACCGCCAGTTGCACCACATGGAACAGGTCAATCACGAGCTGGGCGGCGGGCAGCACCCGGCGCACCGCCGACGCATAAATGGAGCACATGTCAATCGCCACAACCTGGACAGCGTCCCGCCACGCCGGGGAGCACTGGGCCAGCCAGTACGCGGCGTCATCCGCGGTACGGCCCTCCACCTGGCCCAGCAAGCCCTGATCGCTGGACAGGTCGGCGAAGCACGTGTGCCACCGGTCCGCGAGGAGCACATACTCCCCAGTCTCAGGATCGGTGTGCCAGCGGGGCCGCCCGCGGCGGTGCTCGTCAATCCCCAGGTGCGCTACCAGCGACGGCGGCTGCGCTAATAGCGGGTCAGCGCGGGCGGCGAACGCCTCCTGGACCACCGGCCACGACAGCCCGCATTCGCGCGCCGCCTGCGCCACCGTCCGGCCCTCCTCGGCGACCAGCACGGCTGCCTGCCCGCGCAGCCGGGTGGTGACCCGGCACCGCGGCGCGATAGCCGCGACCGGCTCGGTGAACGAACCTGTCCGGCACGGGCTGCCCGTGCAGTACAGGCGGCGCTTGACCACCACCAGCGAGACCGGCCGCCCACCGAAGGCCACGTCCTTCGGCTGTACGCTCACCCATTCCTTCACCGCCCCTGACGGCCTGCCGCACCCCGGGCAGGCGGCCAGCGCCGCCGAAGTGGCGGCATACACCCGCCGGCCGCCAGCACCGTCACCTTCAACCGCGGTAACCCGCACCCCGTCCAGCCCGAGAAGGGCTGAGGCCATATCCTCTGACACGCGCCCGTGACTTCCTGCAGATCATGATCCTTTTGGCGAAGAACCATGATCAAGGAGGCACGGGCGCTGATCGCGCGCACACCGGGACCCGGACGCGGGATCCCAGCGACACTCACCGGCAGCGATCACTCAGAAGCGGCGCCCGGTTAACCTCGAAGAGCCGATAAGACGAGGCCAGGCTGAGGCATTCAGACAGTTCCGATAACCGACTGTGCCGTTAAATGCGGCAAAAGCAGGAAGCAATCGCGAAAACCGCCCCGCCCGGCAGCAGGCAGAAACGCTACCAGCCCTCGGACCGCTCCTGGAATCCTCGAGAACCCCTGAACCGAAACCCCGAATTATGCCGTCCGTCACGGCCCTGGCACACCTGTGACCAGGGCCGTCACGGCATCGTCGGCATAACCGGCGGATCGCCATAATCGCGCTGGATGCGACCACGGTGGCCGCGCAGCGCGGCCCGCCCCAGACCTCGCCCCTGTCCGGGGAGGCAGCCCTAAGCGCGGCTAACGACGGGTGAACGTGACGTGGGTGACGCCGCTGGGGGAGCTCACCGACTCGATGGCGAAGCGCTCCTCCAGGCCCTCCAGGCCGTCCCAGAGGGACTCGCCGCGGCCGAGGAGGATCGGCACGACCACGACGTGCATGTGGTCGATCAGGCCGGCGGCGAGGAACTGGCGGACGGTGGCCGGGCCGCCGCCGATGCGGACGTCGAGGCCACCTGCGGCCTCCTTGGCCGCCGCAAGCGCCTCCACCGGGCTGGCGTCAATGAAGTGGAAGGTGGTGCCGCCCTTCATCTCGATCGAGGGCCTGACGTGATGGGTGAGCACGAAAACGGGGGTATGGAACGGCGGTTCCTCGCCCCACCAGCCCTTCCACTCCTCGTCGGTCCACGGTCCGCGTTGCGGGCCGAACTTGTTGCGCCCCATGATCTCCACGCCGATGGCCGGCCCCCAGTTGCTCGCGAAGGCGTCGTCGATGCCGGTGCTCCCCCCTTCCTGACCCGTCATGACGTGAAATGAACGGGTGCCCATGAACGATCGCACCAGCCGCTGGCCGGCGTGCCCGAAGGGCGCCTCCAGGCTCTGGTCAGCGCCGGCGCTGAAGCCGTCGAGCGAGACGGCAAAATTGTGAACACGAACAAGTGACATGACGGGTAGACCTCTCTGGTCGAAGCTGAGTTCATCGGTGCTCATGGTGTGGTCGTAGCCAGGATCGCTTTCTCGACACCTGAGTACCCTCGACACCTGAGCACCTGCGAACGGCTGGCAGCCTGGCCTATGCGACGCATGACACGTCCCGATCGTCCGATTCGCGCATGTCGGCAGCAGGCATTCGGACAGTTCTGATATCTGACTGTGCCATTAACGTTGACGCGCTCTATGTCGGATGCGAAGCCAAAGATATGGATCCGGGTACCTGGGCCGCTGCGCGGCAGGATCACGCACTGGCAGCGCAACGCCGACGCCAGTCCACACAGCAGATGGCCCTGGACCCGGGACCAGGGGTTGTCGATGTCGATCTTCCGGTCGGCGGAGTGGTCGGTCTCGGGCTGCTGCGCGGCGAGCAGGGCCCGGTCGATTCCGTAGCGCGCCATGAGCTCGGCCGCTTTGGCGGTCAGCGCTTGTGCTTCCTCGGGCGTGGTGCCCGCAGCCTCGGCCTTGGCGAGCAGCTTACGGACTCGGAAGAGCAAGGGATTTTGACTGGTCACTGGGTGTTCCCTTCGCGAGAAGTGGCCGGAAATAGAAGGGCGCGGGCCGGAGCAGGTCCGGCCCGCGCACGATTCGGGAGGTCAGGTCGCGCTGGCAGCGTCCGGGGCGTCGTCCCCGTCTAGCCGCGGCTTGTCGGCCGAGGAGGACTGGCTGCTCTCAGCCGAGGTCTGGGGTGGGGTGGTGTAGCTGTCGGCGACCTCCTTAGGCGTCATAGGCGGGACCGCGGCTGATGGCGGGGTGCCCGCATCGAGGGCGTCGCGCAGCAGCAGCGCCAGCGAGTAGTCCGGCTGATCGGCCATGGCGCGGTCGAGCGCCAGGTTGGCCAGCGCGCCGTCGCCGCCCTGCCAGGCAGCAAAGGCCAGCAGGCTGGCTGGGGCCGCTGCGTAGCCTGGCTGGACATGGCGGACCACGTCGGTCCACAGCTCCTGGTAGATGTCCCGGTCACTGGGATTCATCCGAGTCCAGGCACTATCGCGGACCCGCAGCCGCTTCAGGGCCAGTCCCAGCCACGCGTAGTCGGAATCGCGGTGGATGCACTTCCCGTCGAAATACGTCCCGATCGCGACCTGGACCGCACCCAGGCCACGCCGGTCCAGCGCCCGCACCCCTGAGCGAGCGACCAGCCGAGCCGCGGCCTGTTCAGCCTCCTGGGTCGCCTCGTGCATAGCCTCGGCAGCGGCGCCAGTGACCGGGGCGATCGTCGCTGCCAGCGCCTCGCGGCTCGGCAGCACCCGCAGACCCACGGCGGCCAGGGCCTGGGTGGCCGGGTCCGCGGCGGGGTCGAAGACAACGCCCTCGGGCGCGCAGCAGTCCGGGTTGGTACACAGGTAGGACCAGTAGCGGCCGTCCTCCACGCGCAGCACGTCATGCAGGCGAACACCGACGTTAGGTGCGGCGGCGCGGAACGCGTCAGCCAGCGGGGTGATCCGTGCCCCCGGTCCGTACCCGGCCACTGCGGCAACCGGCAGGTTGTGCTGCACCAAGATGCCCAGCGCATGTCCGGCGATCTCCGCGGCGGTACTGGCGTTCGGGGGGTCGGGCAGGTCGTAGCGAAACGCACCCCGGACTCGGCCTTCGGGGGCGACCCCGACCACGACGAGGCTGTTGCCGGGAGTGAAGCCGAGCAGGTGCGGGATGACGGCGAGCAAGCCAGCTGCGGAATGGATCCGCACGTGCGGACGCGCTGAAGAGGCGTTCATCGGGGTTCCTTCCAGGACAACGCAGTGGGATGGAAATCAGGGCAGGAAGAAGCGGGAGCGGGCTGGGCGCCCGCCCCCGCTCGCGATTCAGGAGGCCGTGACCTCGCCAACCTGGGCGTCGGCCTGCTGGTCGGCCGGACCGTCGGTGGAATGGCCGTTCGCGGCGGCCTGGCGGGCGGCCTTCCGCTTCGCGTAGCCGGTGTGCAGGGTGTCGAAGGCCATCGACGCCGCGATCTCGCGGGCCCGCAGGGTGACCTGGGCGCGGGGCTCGCCGCTGTCCTTAGCCGCCCAGGCGTCGGCCGTCAGGTCATCGGCTAGGACGGTGACCCGGTCGCCCTTGCCCACGGAGGCGACGGTGCGCTCGGCGAGCACGCCGAAGGCGGTGACCTTCACCCACCGGGTGATGTTGTCCCTGTCCGCACTGCGGGAGGGCAGGTCCATGGCCAGGCGCAGCTCGACGCCGTTCGTGCCGTCGCGGGTGGTGAAGGCGCGGGGGTCATCGCCGAGGCGGCCGGTGACGGTGATCGTGATCGGGTTCATGGGTTCCTCCTGGTGCGGTGACCGGGAGGGCTGGCCGCCCTGGTGGCGGCCCGGGACTGTGGGGCCTGGCTACGTGCGTGAGTTCTGACTCCACTTGTTGCTCAGTGTTGAGGCCACCGGTTCTCAGGGGGTACCGGGTGTTGGTGAGTCTTGACGCCACCTGTGTGTGCTCGTGGGATGATCAACCTGTTCTGGGGTGTCTCACCACACCCTGACCGGTGTCGGTGTGGTGGGAGGCGCGCGTGCAGTCGATGTCGAGGGTCGAGTTATTCGCGGCGATCCGGCGGGACTCCAGGGTTGATGGGCTGTCGGGCCGGGATCTGGCGCAGAAGTACAAGGTAGGCCGGCGGACGGTTGCCCTCGCGCTGTCGTCTGTGTGGCCTGAGCCGCGGAAGCAGCTTCCGCCGCGCAGGTCCCGGCTGGATCCGTGCAAAGAGGTGATCGACCGGATCCTGCGGGCTGATCTTGATGCTCCGCGCAAGCAGCGGCATACCACCAAGCGGATTTTTGACCGGCTGCTGGCCGAGCACGGCGCGGATGGCATCTCCTATCCGATGGTCCGGGCTTATGTTGCCGGCCGTAAGCCGGAGATCTGGGTCGAGGCGGGCCGCGGGCCGCCTCGGGTGTTCATCCCGCAGTCCCACCAGCCCGGGCAGGACGCCGAGGTTGATTTCGGGGATGTCTATATCGATCTGGCCGGGGTCCGGACCCTGTGCTACATGTTCGTGTTCCGGCTGTCGTTCTCGGGCAAGGCGGTGCACCGGGTCTTCGCGTCCGAGGGGCAGGAGGCGTTCTTCGAAGGCCACGTGCACGCCTTTAATGTGCTGGGCGGCGTGCCTGCCGGGAAGGTCCGCTACGACAACCTGACCTCAGCGGTGGCCCGCGTGCTCGGCTTCACCCGGGCCCGGGTGGAGACCGACAGGTGGACCGCGTTCCGTTCCTGGGCCGGCCTGGAGGCCTTCTACTGCCAGCCCGGCCTGCAAGGAGCCCACGAGAAAGGCGGCGTGGAAGGTGAGGTCGGCCGGTTCCGCCGCAACCACCTGGTCCCGGTTCCCCAGGCCGGGACGTTAGCCGAGCTGAACGCTCTGATCGACACCTGGGACCTGGAGGACGAGCAGCGCCGGATCGCGGACCGCACCCGCACCATCGGTGAGTTCTTCGCGATGGAGAGGCCGCTGCTGGCCCCGCTGCCCCAGGAGGCCTTCGAGACCGGGCGCGTATTCACACCGCGGGCAGACCGCTATGCGCAGGTCACCGTGCGGATGAACCGCTACTCCGTTCCCATGCGCCTGATCGGCCACCAGGTACGCGTCCTGCTGCATGCTTCGGAGCTGGTGGTCTTCGATGGCCGCACCGAAGTCGCCCGGCACGAGCGCCTGGCCGGCCGCGGCGGCAGCCGCCTGGAACTGGACCACTACCTGGAAGGGCTGCTGCGCAAGCCCGGTGCCCTGCCCGGGGCGACGGTCCTCGAGCAGGCCAGGGCCGCAGGCCGGTTCACCCCGGTCCATGACGCCTGGTGGGCGGCCGCGCGCACTGCGCACGGGGACACAGCCGGCACCCGGGCCCTGGTCGAGGTACTGCTGCTGCACCGGCGGATGGCCCACGCGCACGTGATCGCTGGGATCGCCGCCGCGCTGCGGGCCGGGGCGATGACCGCCGACGTGGTCGCGATGGAAGCCCGCAAGGCCGCCGACGCTGATACGCCAGGCGCCGCCCCGCAGCACGACGAGATCCCCCAGCCATCCCCAGTGACCTCACTGACCGGGCGGCGGCTGGCCACCCTGCCAGCAGATACCCGCCCGCTGCCGTCGGTAGCTGCCTACGACCAGCTGCTGCGCCACCCCCGGCCACCCGCTGCCCGCCCCGCCATCCAGGGAGATTCCCCATGACCATCCAGCGCCACCGCGGCCTGACCGAACCCGCCGCCGACGCCGCGATCGACACCGCCTGCCGGGTCCTGCGCCTGCCCACCCTGCGCGCCCAGTTCACCGACCTCGCCGACACCGCCGCCCGGGAGCAGATGACCTACCGCGGGTTCCTCGCCGAACTACTGATGGCCGAATGCGACGACCGGGGCCGCCGCCGCTCCGAACGCCGGATCAAAGCCGCCTGCTTCCCCCGGCAAAAAGAACTGCGGACCTTCGACTTCGAGGCCAACCCGAACATCACCCCCGAGACACTCAACACCCTCGCCACCTGCGAATGGGTCCGCAAAGGACAACCCCTCTGCCTGATCGGCGACTCCGGCACCGGCAAATCCCACCTGCTCATCGCCCTGGGTACCGAGGCCGCGATGGCCGGCTACCGGGTCCGCTACGTCCTGGCCGCCAAGCTCGTCAACGAGCTCGTCGAGGCCGCCGACGACAAGCAGCTCACCAAGACCATCGCCCGCTACGGCCGCGTCAACCTGCTCTGCATCGACGAACTGGGCTACATGGAACTCGACCGCCGCGGCGCCGAGCTGCTGTTCCAGGTCCTCACCGAACGCGAGGAAAACAACAGCATGGCCATCGCCTCCAACGAGAACTTCAGCGGCTGGACCAAGACCTTCACCGACCCCAGGCTCTGCGCAGCCATCGTGGACCGCCTCACCTTCGGCGGCAACATCATCGAGACCGGCACCAACTCCTACCGCCTCGCCCAAACCCGCGCCAGAGCCGAGCACGCCACCACCAGCTGACCACCCCCACACCCCCGCGAGAAGTGGAGCCAGCTCTCACCAACAAAAACCTCTCCAAGATCCACAAGTGGCGCCGAAACTCACCGATAACTGGCCTCAAAACTCACCTACAGAGCCATGGGGCCCTTCCCGGCGGTCAGACGTCCGCGCCGCGCATAGGGCGGGCCCGGCCACCGGGCTGCCCGGGCAGGCAAGATGTTTTGCCCGCGGCAGCAAAGGAAGCAGCGCCGGCGTAGCCGGCACAGAAAGGCCGCGGCCAAGCAAAAGACCTTTGCCTGCCCGGATCAGCAGCCCGGTTGCGGGACCGCCCGCGCGGCGCAGGCTGACCAGGCCGGGATGGGATGACCCGCAGTCCAGCCGCCAGCGCAGGCAGTCCGGATCTCGGCCATGCACCCGAGTAACCCCGGAAATCACAGACCCGCCATCGAGTCGGCGCTGGGCCCCAACTCGCCCCTGTCCGTCAAAGCGGGGAACCCCCATCCACACTCTGTTATGACTGTGGTTAGCGGGCAGCTGCGGTCGGGAGACACGGCGGCCCCGATAGACAGCGGGTGAGCCTGAGACAACCACTCTCCGTGGGGATCACCAGACCACGGTGGACCGCCCGGTCGGCGGCAGAAGCGGGCGACCACGCCGAGCGCTGGCGATGCATAAACATACGGCCCGGTTGCCTGCCTGCTCGGCCGTGTCGGGATTGCCGACGCTGCGGAAGCTCTTGATAACCGCGCGCCGAGCCGCCGTTCGGTGCGTCTGCGGTTACCACGCTGCGTTGTCACTATGTCGCATCGAACTTGTTGTTCTGCGCCGGCGCTGGTAGCGCGAGGCCGACTGGCCGCGCCCGCCGCTGGCCTGCCGCCGGGCCACCCCGGGGAAGGGTGTGCCGGTTAGCCCCCCTTCACCGGCAATTTTCACCGAACCACCCCTACGACACTCGCTGCTGTGAGCTGGGCCTGGGCGGCCGGTGAGGGCTGAGGCATGTCGCTGGGGTTCACATGTGAGACAGCTCGGGCGGCGTCCGGCGGCGCCCCTGGACATGGTTCAACTGCCTGGCAGCTACGAGGAGCTGGTAGCAGCGAGGTAGGCCGCGTTCAGGCGCTCGCGAACGCTCGGTGATCGCGCTGCGGATTTGGAGCCAAGGTGCGAGCGGCGAAGCTCGTCCATGAACTCCTGCCAGAGCGCGGGGCCGCCTTGTTCGAGCAGCTCGGCGCGAGCGTTCAGCGCGCTGCTCGTGGGCCGGTGGCGAAGTCCCCAGCTGCCGAGCTGCGCGAACACGGGTACGAGTTGGATCGCGGGTTCGGTCAGGCTGTAGCGTGCGCGCTGGCCGGGTCGCGTGTCCTCACGGGTGAGCAGTCCCGACTCGACGAGTCGCTTGAGTCGGTCGGCGAGAATATTTGAGGCGATCCCCTCGATTGAGTTGGCCTGCAGCTCCCGGAAATAGCGGCGGTCTCCGAAGACGATGTCGCGGAGGACGAGCAGGCTCCAGCGATCGCCGAACACCTCGATGGCGGCGTTGATCGGGCATTCCGACCGTGGCTGATTCGCTTCGCGCATACTGCTTGCAATCTACCACCGCCCGGTACTACCGTCTCGACGAGCGGTTGCAAACCACAAGCGGAAGGGGCCACCGTGCTGAGGCAGGTCGCGGAGGGTGTGCTGATCCACGAGAGCGAGTTCTGCCAGAGCAACGCCGTTGTCGTGCACGGCCGGGCTGGCGTGTTGCTCATCGACCCCGGGGTGCACGGCTACGAAATGGCGGCCCTCGCGAACGACCTTGGCGAGTTGGGCCAGCCCGTTGTGGCAGGGTTTTCTACGCATCCGCATTGGGATCACCTGCTCTGGCACGCCAGGTTCGGCGCGGCGCCTCGTTACGGCACGGCGCGCTGCGCGTCTACTGTCCGAGTTCTGCTGTCGGACGCGGGTGCGAAGGCCCGCATCGCCGAGTGGATACCGCCGGACATCGCCGAGCAGATATCGTGGGACCTGTTTGGCCTCATTACCGGCCTGCCCGCCGAGATGGCGCAGATTCCTTGGGATGGCCCTCAAGTCCGGATTGTCGAGCATCAGGCGCATGCCCCGGGCCATGCGGCGCTGCTGATCGAGGAGCGCGGCGTTCTCGTCGCCGGCGACATGCTTTCTGATGCCTTGATTCCGATGCTCGACCTGAACGACACCGCTGACCCGATCGGGGACTACCTCGCCGCGCTGCGGCTGATCGAGGGTGCGGCGGGCGACGTCGATGTCCTCGTCCCCGGCCACGGGTCGATCGGCGGAGCTGATCAGGTACGCGCACGGATCGACCAGGATCGCGCGTACGTGCACGTCTTGCGTGACGCCGGTGTTCCCGGCGACCCGCGGGTCGGCCCATCGGCCACGTACGGCAAGGATTGGCTGCCCGGCGTGCATGAACGGCAACTCCAGCAGCTCGCCCGAAGAAGAGAGCGCGACGGGACGCCCGGCTAGCGACCGGTATGCGGGACGCCGTGGCGTGGTCCTGGGTGCCGCTCACCGTTCCCCGGCTGAGACACCCGCGATGGCCGCGTTGGCTCGGGTCTACCGATGAGATTGCGACCCCGGCGGTGTCAGTATGGGCAGAACGAACGGACTGCCGAGAGGATCTGATCATGTCCACCGCAGAGACTCGGCCGAGCACCGGCACTACGATCGCCGCGCCCATGGCGGACACGGAACGGCAGACCGCCGCGGGCAAGGTGCTTTGGCACTTCACGATGTCGCTGGATGGGTTCGTAGCGGGGCCGGGCCATGCGATGGACTGGATGACGGGATTCTCGGTGCGCCCCGGCCTTATCGAGGAGTACGTCCAGACCACTGGCGCCGTGCTGGGTGGACGAGACGGCTGGGACGTCTTCGATGATGCTCGCCCGTACGGCGGCGCCTGGGACGGGCCGATCTTCGTGCTCACCCACCACCCCGAGGACGCAAGGCCCGCCGACGATGTCACGTTCCTCAACTGCGGCCCGGCAGAGGCAGTGCGGATCGGGCTGGAGGCGGCCGGCGGCAAGAACCTCGAAGTGTTCTCGCCGACCATCGGCCGTCAGCTCCTCGAACAGGGGCTGATCGACGAGATCGACCTGCACATCGCACCGATCCTGCTCGGCCAGGGCATCCGCCTCTACGACAACCCCGGCCGTGAGCCCATCCGCCTGCACCGGGTCGGCGAAGGCGATCCCACGGCTGCGGTGAACGTCCGGTACCACCCCCAACCAGGTAGACCAGAACGCAATCTGTCGCATTAGTTGATCCCCTTACGGCACACACCGAGAGGTAGTTCCGGGCAGCACAAGAGAACAGATGAGGGCGATCGGCGCGTTGGGCGCCGGTCATGAGTGAGACTTACCGGCCGCACCTAATCGGCGATCTGGCTCGCCGGAGGGCTCAGGCCGCTGGGCTCAGCGAAACCGCGGGCAGCCCTCAAGAGCCCGGGTGAACATGCGTGCCTGCGCATAAGCACGCGAACAGGCAACGCGCGCTATTCGGCAAATCCGGTCGGCCCTGGCGTACTCAGTGACCTGATTCCCGGAGGTTGCGCAGACGTTCTTCCACACACGTCCCAGGGTCGGCACCGGTTTCAGGCGTCTTCCAGCGGCCGCTGGAAGAGTCGTATGGGCAGATGTTCACTCATAGCCACGTAGATGAGAATGTCGTCGCGCCACACCCCTACATCGCGGCCCGGCGCGGTACCCGCTGCTCGGGTCAGTCAGTGCGGGCCCGCCGCCAGCTCGTCCACGGTGCCAACCATATCGGCCAAGGCCTGGCGGCAGTCCTGGCCGGTGGTGCCGCGCGGTGGTTCGGCGGTAGCGTGCTGGCGTGGCTGAGGACGCGGCGCTGCGGTTTGCCGAGCGGCTGCTCGCGCTGCTGGACGCCACCCGCTACGCGGCGACCTACAAGCTCGCGACACTGCTGGCCCTGATCGACGTCACCGCCGAGCGGACCGGACCCGGCGGCAGGGCCCCGGCCACACTGCCGGCCAAAGAGGTAGCCCGGCGGGTCATCGAGCTGTACTGGCCGCAGACCATCCCCTACGGCGCGGCCGCGCACGACCAGCCCCGGGTGCTGTCCCAGGCACCGCAGAACGACATTCCCGCCAAGCTCGCCGCCTGGCGGGCCGCCCACCACCTGCCGCGCGGCGCGAGTCTCCAGGACGCAGGCGCCGCGGACCCGGGCGGCTGGCAGGACCTGGAGGCAGACCTGCTCGCTGTGGTGATCGGGATGCCGCTGGCCAAGCTGCAGCGGTTCGGGGACGGCCGTCACACAACCGAGGACCGGTTCATCTATGACTTCTCCTGGCGCGAGGAGATAGGGCGCTACGCCGTGGCCCGGCCCGATTTCGACGACAGCCTGCGGCTGCGGCCCGGTGTCGGCGGCTGGCTGGTCCGCCTTGCCCCGCTCATCCGCCCACTGGTCCAGGCCAAATGGGCAGCCCGGGTCGCCGCTCGCAACAGCGACCTGACCGGCACCGAGCGGCTCGATGAGTTCCTATTCGGCGCGCAGCGGACAGCCTGGAGCGGGTCCGTGGGCCGCTCGCCGAGGCCCAGGGCCGCGACTGCTTCTACGGCGACGGTCACCTCGGTACCCGGTGCGCCGTCGATCACTTCCTGCCATGGTCACGCCACCCCGACAACACCCTCGACAACCTCGCCGCCGCCCACCCCCGGTGCAACAACGCCAGGTCCGCCAGCCTGGCCAGCCTGGACCACCTGCACCGCTGGCTCACCCGATTCCAGCCCGGCACCCCCGCAAGTACCGCGATCGCGCACATCGCAACGGCGACCGGATGGCCACGGCGGTCTGACCGGGTCCTGTCCACAGCCCGGGCCACCTACCTATGGCTACCGGAACGAACCCGGCTATGGCAGCACGAAACCACCTACGAACCGCTGGACACAACGAGAATGCGCGCCTTGTTTGCATCCATTACATGAGCCCACCAGCGACCTCGGCCACGGCAAGGCTGCACTGTCGGCGGCATGACCGGATAGGCCCTGAGCGCGTTGAGTAATGGTTTGCGACCTCCGCAGGCACATCCGGCGGGATCTCATGCTGCGCGAGATGGCGGGTTTCCGCTGGCGGGCTCAGGCGGGGATTGCAGGAGCTGGCAGAAACGGCGCCCGAAGAGATAAGCATCACCTGGCCAGCGCGCGGACAGGTAATTGTGGTCTAGCACGGTGAACGCGGCCGCGTCGCTGGCCGCAGTGCTCCGCCGGCCGATGGTGATGGCTCCCCGGTGGAACTGGCTGGCCGGGTCGTCGAGCGCGGCCTTGACTTCGTCTTCGACGTAGGCGGGGTAGGTGCGGTAGTAGCGGCCCAGCCGCCAGGCGGTGGCCAGGTAGGCGGAGCGCTCCATGTACTTGGGGAGACAGGTGGTCTGGCGGCTGGCCAGGACGCTGCGGCCGGTGGCCGGGTCACGGGTGCGGGCGAGGACCAGCACGCCGTGGCAGATCGCTCCGACCGGCCGGCCCCGGGCCCAGAACTGGGCGACCTGATCGCGCAGCACCGCCGAGCCGAGGTACTGCCGCATGCCCGGGGCATGCCCGCCGGGCAGGACAAGCCCGTCGAAGCTGGCCACCTCCAGCCCCGCCCACGCGGCCGTCGTGGTGAATTCTGCGGCTTTGGTGAGTTCCCGGTAGTCGTGTTTGGCTGGTGCCGCGGCTCCGAGCTGCCCGAACAGAACGCCGGTCAGCAGCCGGGGGTCAGCCGCCGGGACTGTGCCCGCCTCCTCGGTGGCGAAGACCACCTGGTGCCCGGCGCTCCGCAGGATCCGCCACGGCACCGCAACCTCAGTGACGTCAAAATCCCGGTCGGGCAGCGGCATCAGCACACGCACCACTCAGTTTTACCAGGCGTGCGCGCCCGGCGGCAGGCTCAACCTTCCGGCGCATGCCACGCGGTCGGCGGCATGACCGGACGTTCATCCCGAGGGCGGCGCTGCATAGACATACAGCCGGGCTGATCGTGCGTTGGGCTATGACCGGGCCGCCAGCGACGCGAGGCCCACTGGATAACCGCGCGCCGACCCGCCGTTCTGCGAGGTTGACAGGGTCCGGCGTCCGTCGGGCTGATGTGCGCCGATCAGGTCGATCTGGCTGCGCAGCTGGGTCAACCAGGTGAGCCGCAGTTGGTGGCAGGTCGCGTGTGTCATTACGGTCCGGCGGCGGCTGCCCCCGCGCACACCACTCCTAGTCTCCGAGATTGTCGCGTTACGACCGCTTCCCGGGCTCGTCAGCGGCGCAGCTCAGCCATAGAGCCGGGTTGGCATCTGGTCAATGTGGCCATATGATACGAACTGGAGTTCGATGACCGACCGCTGTGCGAGGGAGTTTCAGGTGGCGGGCCCCGACCGCGACGCCATACCGCTCCGTGCCCGGAACACGGTGCAACCTAGAACCACCAAATCCCCGGCGATCACGCTTGCCCGGCTCCGAGCCGCCGCCCAGCAACTGGACGACCTGCGTCGCTGCGCCGAGCGGGTTGCACTCGACCCACAGTGGTCGGCCATGGAGTGGCGCGCGACATGCGCTCCGCTCCTGATCCGGCTGCCCGGAGCGCGGCAGCTACTGGCCAGCCTGAGCCCCATTCGCGTCGGCCACTGGCCCGACACGGAGTGGGCCGCGCGCGTTCGCACCACCCACAGCGACGTCGAACGTCGGCTGCTGGACGTAGGGGTCGCCATGAGCGCCCTGACCAGCGACGAAACCAGCAATCAGGATGCGGTGGCCTCTCTGACGTCGGACGCGTCGCTGCTGGCAGCGGCCGTTAGCGAGCTTCGTATGCTCATCACGAGCCACTACCCCGCAGCGGCCAGTGCGGAGAACTGACGAGGCTGGCATGAACGATCGGGACAGGTTTCGCTCGCTAGACCATGGACAGCCCGATGCGCACGAGGTCACCGAAGATCTGGCCCACCAGATGTCCACGCTGACAAAAATCTTGCAGTCCGTCGGCGACGAGGCGCAGCTCATGGACGCAAGCCTGGACGACACGCACGAGATCGCGAGCCGCGTCGGCAGACTGGTGAAGTATGGGATATTTGGACCTGATGGCCTGTTGCCGGCTACGGCTCATCCGGACATTTGCGGCCAATTCGAACAGGCGCGGGCCGACGAGAGCGACGTCTATGAGGTGTACGCCGACGATCTGGAACGCCATCAGAAACGACGGCGGAAAGACCTGACCCTCGCTGACGCGGATGCGGACAAATTCGCAGTCGTGAAGCGACGTCGCACATATATCGCTACCTTGTTCGATTTTCACACGCGGATTTCGGAGATCGTAGACCGGCTGGCTACTCAGTAGACTGCATTAGCCAGTATCGGCCGCCCACATCGCGCCATTGACCTCTTGCCAGTAAGTTCATCACGTGATAAGCGTCGTGGTGATCCGGTTCCAGCACGGGTACCGGTCCGCCACAGGTGCCTGACCTGCTCTGCCGTCCGCGCCTGCGGAACATCGCGTTGCCACGGAGGGCCCGATGGACTTTCGGCAGTTGCTTTCCGATGACGCACTGAGAGACGAATTCCTTGACCGCATTGATGAGATCGCGGCAAGCCCGGAGACCGAAGGCGGTCTGGAAGGCCTCGAGGGTGGTGTAAACCCCAGCGCCGTCGAAGCTGCTGCCGAAAGCATGGCCGAGGGACGCTGGGATTCGCCCGATCCCGGCCTGGAGGCAATAATCCGCCGCTTTACCAGGCCTGTTTATCTCATACAGCGCGGCACGTTCCTTCCCCCTCAGGACAACTCCCCGGACAGCCATCAGATCGCCGCCTATCTGGAGACGGCACGTTCCCGGCTGAACCAGGTCATCCCGAGCATCGGCCGCATTGATCTGCGGAATCACCGTCTGGACTGGGTCGGCACCGGGTGGGTGGTCGCACCACAAACCGTGGTGACCAACCGCCACGTCGCCGAGGCTTTCGCACGCGCCTCCGGGCCCGGCTTCGCCTTCCTGGAGAACGACGACGGCCGGCGCGTCGCCGCATACTTGGACTGGCGGCAGGAGTACCAGGAGCCGGACGAATCGCGCTTCCGGGTCGAGGACATCCTCTGGATCGAGCCCGATGGCTCAGTTGACGTCGCGCTGTTGCGCATCGCGGCACGGGGAGAAGACGGCGCGGCACCTCCCGATCCCATCGGCTTGATGACCGACCAGGAAATCAGTCATCTGGGCCTTGGTTCGTGGATCGGTGTCATCGGTTACCCCGCCTACAGCAGCTTCTACAACCACGACGATCAGCAGCGTATCTTCGACGGCATCTACGACTGCAAGCGCATAGCCCCCGGGCAGGTGACGGCGCTGGTCGGAGACACCAGGCTGTATCACGACGCCACCACCCTCACTGGAAGCTCCGGCTCCGCAGTCGTTCACCTAGCCAGCGGCAAGGCTATCGGCCTCCACTTCGAAGGCGTCGCAGGCGACCACAACACGGCGGTGCTCGCCCCGCAGGTCGCCCATGTCGTCAGCATGCGTACTAAGTAGAAGTTGCCGTGGACCACACCCCGAGCCGCGGCAGCCGAATCATCTCAATCCTCATAGGATCGTGATCTAATGGCGCGATACAACAGCGCAAACGACGTCGATCCGACAATCGAGATCTATGAACAGTTCAAGGCGCGCATCGCCCTCATCAGGCTTGACGGCGACGAGTCCGGTACCGGCTTCCTCGTGGCCGAGAAACTTCTGCTCACCGCTCAGCACGTAGTCGAAACCTCCGCAGGGATAATCGCCGACCCTCATTCCATCGAAGTCACGTTTGGTTTTTGGTATCGGCCACATATGACATCTGCGGAAACCGGCGACACTGTGCCGGTTGTCGAGGTCGTGCACCACAGCCCGCCAACTGAAAACGAACGATCGGCCACCAGGGGCGTGGACTGGGAGGCTTCGGATCAATACCTTGACTACGCCATCCTGCAGCTTCAACGTCGTTCATTAATTTGGTCTCATGGCCAACTCAGGCCGCGCGGCCACTACCCAATTCATTTCACTCCGTCCAGGATCGCACGTGAGCAAGTACTTTTGCTTGGCCACCATCCGCACGGAGAGACAATCAAATCTTCCTTTCTGACTTCCCCTGAGCTCAATAAAAATAAGACACGAATAAAATATCAAGCTGATACGATGCACGGCTCTTCAGGAGGGGTAATAGTGAATGACAGCGGGCGGCTGGTGGGACTCCATCACTACGCGTCGAGGACGGACAAGCACGGCGTTCCTATTGCCGCTGTCGCCCGAGACCTCAAAGCACGCAAATTTGACTACCTGTTCGAGCAGACGCCTCCCGAGCAGAATGTGACACATCTGGGCCGATACTCCGTCAACGCCAAGAGGCAGATCTGCGAGGCACTCGTCAACGATTGGCGGTCGCTGACGAAGCATCTGGGAGTGCCCGACTTCGTCACCAGCGCGGATGCCCTTTGGGATTGGCTGTCCCTCAACAACAAGCTCCGCAAACTCCGCGACGGACTCGAGGCGGCTGGGCGCACTGAGCTTGTACGGATCCTGGACGAAGACGTCATCATAGTGGACCATTCGGCCATCGATAACATCCAGGGTCTAGCTGATCTGCTGGTTCTGTCAGCCGAATCCGCCGCGGCCCCAAGTAGTTACCTCAGGTCGGCTATGCGTGCGCGATCTCTGGCCAGGATGCTGCTCGACGAGATCGAATCATTGAGCTCGGCACCCGATGATGATCGAGCACAATTGCATTGGCGCACAACGTGGCAGAGCGAACTCGGCTGCGCAGCCAGTAATCTCAACGGACTCCAGCAGCTACTGCCGGATACAGCCGAAGATGCATCCTTCACCCGTTCTCATCTCCAAGGCATGATCCGAGCCGCCCATGACGTTCAGTCAACCGTATCGACGTTGGCTGAACTTGGCCAGAACCCCGAATTGTCCGCTAGATGACTATCGATGGGCGCGCCGGATTCGTCTAACCTCAGAACTCTAACAGAGGACGTTAAAAGAGGTCTGGTTGGCCTGCCCGCAAACCTAAGGAAAAGTCTCTATAAAGATAACGCAGTAAAATCACTACATACTTCAGTGATCGAGCTTTGCGATATGATTCAGGAGGGACTTTCGCATGACCCATATTACACAAATAAGACCGCCGTGAGAGGCGCATTGAGCAGCTTGCGGTCAGTCGAGGGCTCAATACAACTACTTATAACCGCCTCTAATGAATACGTGAGCTCCCGCAATCTTGCCGAGAAACATGAGATTCAGGATACATGGATAAACCGTAAGAATAGGCTGGTGGATCAGGCCGACTTGTGTGCCGAAAGCCTGGATGTTGTGCTGGCATTTGCCGACGACCTTGATTCGCAGGCATCCACCGGCGAACCGGGCGAAGGAACGAAAGCAGGATAGAACCTCCCTGACAACACAACACCTCGAAAGCATCGGGGCCGGGCCAGCTAAGGGGTCATCGCCGCAATCTGGACAAATCTAGGCCCGCTTCCTGCGCCTGCTCGTCGCACTCCAGGGGACCGCCCGGTGCGTCAACTTCTCGTCGGCCCCTCGTGTTTCAGGTGCGCGACCCCCGGCGGTACGCCACCATGAGGAAGGGTCAACTCGTGTAGCGCACGACACAATCACCGCCGGGGGGAACGATTAAGCTATGGGACGCATCCGCAAAGCCATGCGGTTCACCTTCTCCATAGGAGGCTACGACGACCTCTCGCCCATCCGTAAGGAATCCTCGGCCGAGTCAATTGGCCGGGAAACGAACCGGCTGCTTGCACGCTACGCAGCAGCTGCCCAAGGATCACCGGGCCTTCCAACTGGGCCGGCCCGCGCTATTGAGCAGAGTCCCTTGTGCTCGGAATGTGGGTATCGCGGAATGCACACCAGCCGGTGCTGTGCCGTGAATGCCCGGGCCGAGTATCCCCCGGGACCAGTTGAGCGGAACCGTGAGACTGGAACGGGTTTATGCGCTCGGCGTGCGGACCCTCCAGAATCACCGCCGCCGACTTGGTTCTCGATGTGCACCAGGACCGGGCAATCTCAGGCTCCTGGTAAGTCCACGTGCTGGCCTCGCGGGATCGGCGAGCCATCGCCCGGTGCTGCGCGGCGCCGCGATGGGGTGAGCATAGCTCGGGGGCTAAGATCTGGTTTGCTCCCGAGTCGGCAATCGCGCTGCGTTATGTGTGCTCGGCTCACGAGACATCTGGTGTGGCGCATTCAGCCCAAGTGACTGGCCAGATGACCTGCCTCGATCAGTAGGGTAGTTGTCGCGGAGCTTACAGCCGCTACAGCCGCGCTCGTAGCTCCGGCGTGCACAGTTGAAACTGCCCAATCACGGAACCGCTGCAGCGCAGACTTGTCCACCTTCGTATTGGTGACTGCTGCGATTGCCGCCTGTTCCTGGACGTCTGCGTCTGCAACCTCAGGAACGAGCGCGCGCACGATCTCTGCGATCCCGGTGATCAGGAGCCGCAGATCATTCGTGCTGGTCCCTAGGTTCTGCACTTGCTGTGCGTGATCACCTGCTACCTGGAAAGGTGCGGTGTTCGTGCCGATGTTCACCGTTGGGCCGGAGTTGCCCGGTACCAGTCGCCGGAGGTAATTGTCAGTGTCTGAGCCGAACTCTTCGGCACACGTGACGCCGCTATCCGTCAGATACAGCCTTACCGGCCCCTCTGCCTGATCGATCATGGTGCCTCTGACCAGACTTTGGCGGTAGAGCCAGGCAGCTGCGGAGTCGAGATCGCCAGCGGAGAACAATTCGGCGAAGAAGTAACTGTGCTCGGGATCTTGTAGCATCCTGTCGCGGACCGCACCTGGCGGGCTCGTGACATCACCCGAGTAAAGCCAGTCCACCATGGCGTCGCGGCAAGCGGACCTGCGGCGCTGCTTATTGCGGCGCGCAGTTTGCAGATTTTCGGTGAAAGTACGCCCTTCC
Organism: uncultured Actinomycetota bacterium; assembly: GCA_963714445.1. Lineage (GTDB taxonomy): Bacteria > Actinomycetota > Actinomycetes > Streptomycetales > Catenulisporaceae > Actinocrinis. Next base: position 1,944 of record CAVQPP010000279.1, on the reverse strand, counting down.
GGCGTGGCGAGAACTTCCAACGCCATGACGCTGCCAAATGAGTTCGCAAGTTCAAGCAGCGAACGGCTTTCTAGAGCGTTGACGTCATCAAGAGCAACGACGTACGTGTTCATGCTCTGGTCTGGCAAGGCGTCGTAAAACTGCGCGACGTACAAATACACTCCATCAGGTTGTTCCGCGGACCGGGAAACTATCCACTCGACTAGTTGGGCCCGACGGGTCTCTGAAGCTGGCCAGCCCCATCCGCGCTCTTCCACACCCACAGGCTAACGCCTTGACCCGAGCAATCTGACCCGAGCTAGTGAGCTTGCCGACGGCGCTACCTAGCACCGCGTCTCGGAGTCACTCAGGCGCGTTTAGATCTGCCCTACGCCTCCAGCATGAACCAGAACTGGACGTTTGGTGCGTCTCTACGATGGCGGTAAAGCGCACGCTCATCGGCTACTTGTTGACTTGCCCTAGGACCGGCGCCTGGCGAGGCTCGGTCTAGGCGCCCGGCTCGTCGCTCTCATTTCGGCTGCTCACGCTGAGTCGTGTGGCTCTTATCTGGCCTGCGCGGGCCGGGCGCTGCCTTGGGCAGGGAGAGGCTCAAGAGGGGTTTGCGCAGCTCGAAGTAGCGGTGCCCTCCCTCGCCCGCAATGACCGGCGGGATCAGGCGGGAGGGCTGTGATGAGCGCAGTGGTGATCGGGATGGATCCGCACAAGCGGTCCGCGACGATCGAGGTCATGACCAGTGATGAGGCCGTGCTGGTGGCGGCCGGTATGGCACGGAGGCGTCTGGGTACCGGGCGATGCGCCGGGCTGTGCGCCGCTGGCCGGAGCGGACCTGGGCGATCGAGGGATGCCAGGGCATCGGCAGGCACCTCGCCCGCCGGCTGATCGCCGACGGCGAGCAGGTGGTGGACGTCCCGCCCAAACTGTCCGCGCGGACCCGGGTATTTGCTACCGGGCAGGGCCGCAAAACCGACGCTACCGACGCGCACTCCATCGCGCTCGCCGCGACCCGCATGACCGGCCTGCGCCTGGTCATCGATGATGAGCAGCTGGCCGTGCTGCGGATCCTGGCTGACCGCCGCCGGTCCCTGGGTGAGGACCACACCCGGATGATCTCCCAGCTGCACCAGCTGCTGCTTGAGCTCATCCCGGGTGGGGGGAAGAAGGCCCTGTCCGCGGCGCAGGCGAAGGTGCTGCTGGCTGCTGTCCGGCCACGAGACGCAGCAGGCCAGGCCCGGCGGCGGGTGGCCGCGGAGCTGATCAGCGACCTGGAGCGCATCTACCAGCGCAAGAAAGCCGCCGACAGGGAACTGCGGGACCTGCTCACCGCCACCGGCACCACCTTGACCAGCCTCAACGGGATCGGTCCGTCCGGTGCCGCCCGGCTGCTGATCGAGGCCGGCGACATCACCCGGTTCCCCTCCAAAGCGCACTTCGCGTCCTGGAACGGCACCGCCCCCATCGACGCGTCCTCCGGAGACCAGGTCCGCCACCGGCTATCGCGCGCAGGCAACCGGCAGATCAACCGCGCCCTGCACATCATGGCCGTCGTCCAGCTCCGCCACCGCGGCAGCGAAGGCCGCGCCTACTACGACCGCAAAGTCGCCGCGGGAAAGACACCCAGGGAAGCGATGAGATCCCTCAAACGCCGGCTCTCTGACATCGTCTACCACCAGATGGTCCTCGACGCCCGCGCCAGGAAAGCGGGCCCGGGAGGACACGTGGGGGCGGCTACTGGCTCCAGCGCGGCCGGCTTGCACCCCGGCGCCGGCGCTTCGGAGAAGTCACTTCCCGGACCCGCCACCGACGACTTTACGCCAGGAAAGACAGCCCATTCTCCTGGCCGCTCCCAGCACTCTCCATCGGCGCCGGACCGCAGACGGCGTCAAGCGCAGTCTGCTTGACGACGGCGAGGACCGGGGCACACTATCCAGGCCGGGAATGCCCCCC
>CAVQPP010000278.1:0-24260 GCA_963714445.1 uncultured Actinomycetota bacterium | reverse complement strand
CCGCCGCGCGCAGCTCGGAGCGTGCGCTGCTGGACGGCCTGCGGCCGACCATCGTGCCCTCGCACTGGGAGGACCCAGTGCAGAAGGTGCGCTTCGCCGACGGCCAGTGGATGGCGGTACGCGGCGGCCGCGCGGGGCTGGAGATCAGCGACGAGGCGGCGTACCTGGTGATCTCGCTACGCAACGTCGGCCGTGGTCTGGGCGTGCTGCACGGCTGGGACCTGCGGTTCGATGTCAGCTATGGCGCTCCTCAGGAGCACAGCCCGGTCGAGCAGTTTCACCGATTGACTCGTGACATCTACCTGGCTCCGGGTGACGACGGGTTCTGCCAGGTGGCCGTGCGCGACCCGGACAGCGAGGAGTTCCGGCTGTTGACCGAGCATGCCGCGAAGGGCGAGCCTTTCCTCGTCGACGTGCTCTACGGCGACGTCGAGGGCGGTCAGCGCGTGATCACCAGGATGGGCCTCTCCCGCAGTCCGGCGCAGGACGGCAAGGAAACCGAATGGGCCGCATCGGCGTCGCGCCACTGGAACCTGGACCGGCCCAACCCGCGATAGGGGACAGGTTGAGTCAGCCGAACGGGTTTGTGTTTACGGTCGTGGTGTCGTTTGCCGTGTTGATTCCAATCAATACCAGGACGATCATCGAAATGATGCCAATGACCATCAGCACGGTGAAGAACAGCATCATGGCGCGGATCGAGCGCAGGTAAATCGCTGAGCGTTCGTCCGCCGGAAGGTCGGCGAAAGCCCTCCACTCGGCCGGGTGCTTCGGGTACTTGTCGACCGTCGGTTTGACCGGCGGAACCGTCCGAGTCGCTGTGCTGGCGCCCTTCGGCACGCGGGCGCCTGATTTGGTCTGGCGTTCCTGCATGATCCCCCCTTGCCGGTGCTTCTCAGACCCATGTGACGCTACGCCGAGGACGCGTCACTGGTGGCGAGGTGACGGGATCGTTACTGATCGTGTCCGTGTGGCTGGTGGCGGGGTGGCCGGGGGGATCAGCTCAGGTGTTGATCAAAGCACTGTGATTGGGAGGTTGGCGAAGCCGCGTAGGACTAGGCCGCGGCGTTCGGGGGCGCCGGCTAGGGCTAGGCGGGGGAAGCGGGACAGGAGCGCGGGGAAGAACTCGGCGGACTCGATGCGGGCGAGCGGGGCGCCTAGGCAGTAGTGCATTCCGCCGCCGAAGGAGAGTACTGAGGCGCCTGCCGGCTTTCTGGTGATGTCGAAGGCGTCGGGATCGGGGAAGCGGGACGGGTCGCGGTTTGCGGCGCCTAGTAGGGCGATTACCAGGGATGCGGGAGGGACGTCGACCTCGCCTAGGCGGATCGGGTCGGCGGTTACTCGGGCGATGATTTGGATTGGGGCGTCGTAGCGGAGCATTTCCTCGACTGCTGACGGCGCTAGGGCCGGGTTGGTGCGCAGTGCGGCTCGCTGGTCTGGGTGCGTCAGCAGGGCGGCGGTGCCGGCGGCTAGGTGGTTGACCATCGTGTCGACGCCGGCCATGAACAGCAGGATCAGGGTTTGGAGGAGTTCGGTCTCGGTGAGGCCGGAATCGGAGCTTGAGGTTAGGGCTGTGGCGAGGTCGTTGCGTGGGTGTGCGCGGCGTTGCGCTACTAGGTCGGCGAAGTAGTTCATGAGGCGCTGGGCGCCGTCGTCGGCGTCGTGCATGATCTGAGCGTTCGTCGTCATCTCGACGATCTGCATCATGGCGGTCATCCAACGGCGCAGCAGCGGCCAGTCTTCGGGTGGGACGCCTACTAGCGCGCCGATTACCGAGATTGGCAGGGTCTCGGACAGGATCTCGTGCAGGTTCACGGTGTGGCCGTCGCTGCCTGCGTCGGCGATCGCGTCGAGTGCGTCATCGACGAGCCGGATGACGTCTTCGCGTAGCGCTTCGATGCGGCGGGCCGTGAATGCGCTGCTGACCAGCCTGCGGAGGCGTGTGTGGTCTGGGGGGTCGCGGAACAGGAGCGATTCGACGGTCGCTACTCGGCCGGGACGTTCGCGCCAGCCGGGGGCGACGGCGTCCATGAAGTCAGGGCCCTGTGACCGGAAGGCTGGGCTTCGGGTCAGGGTCGTGCAGTCTTCATAGGTGGTGAGGAAGACGGCGCCGGTGGCCGCGCGGTGCACTGGGGCGAGTTGGCGGAGGCGGGCGTAGACCGGGTATGGGTTGGCACGTACGGACGGCTCGGTGAGGGTGGCGATCAGCTCGTCCGCGGTGAGGTCGTTCGCGGTGGCGTCCATCATCAGGAGTCTTACAGCGGTGGCGTACAAACGTCCAGAGTGCAACGGCGTTCATCCAGGGCCTTGATTCGGGCCTCGGCCGGAAATACTGTGCGAATCAGCGGCACATCAGCGATCTGACCCGCCGAGCAGCGAGGAGGGGGCGGTGACGGCGCGGGAGGGACTGGCGAGCGGCAAGTCTGAGATCGAGGTCGGGGCTGAGACCGAGGCCGAGGCCGAGGAGGTGTTGCGGTCGCTGCTGACGCCGGAGGGGCGGGCTGATCCTTATCCCGCCTACGCTCGGCTGCGGTCGGTGGAGCCGGTGTTCGTCACGCCGCGGGGCCAGGTCTATCTGACTCGATATCAGGACTGCGTCTCGGTCATCAGGGATCCGTCCTTTCATGCTCAGAACGCTGAGTGGATGGACCGGGTACGGCCCGATTGGCGCGAGCATCCTGGGTTGCGTGCGACTGTCGAGTCGTTCGTGTTCCGTGATCCGCCGGAGCACACTCGGCTGCGGCGACTGGTCGGCGGTGCCTTCACGCAGTACCGCGCAGTGGCGATTCAGGACTTCATCGCGCGGCTGACGTCGGATGTTCTGGATGTGATTGAGGATCAGGGGGCTGACGGCGCGACGGTCGACCTGCACGAGATTCTGGCTGCGCGGCTGCCGATCGGCGTCGTCGGGCACGTGCTTGGCGTGCCTGAGGCGGATCATGCGGCGTTGCGCGGGCCGCTTGAAGGGCTGCGGCTCGCAGTGGATGGGACGGGGAACACGCCGGAGAACGTCGCGATCATCGACGAGGCGGGTGCCGCGCTGCTGGACTACTTCGCCGGGCTGGTGAACGAGCGTCGGCGTGCGCCGCGTGAGGATGTGATCTCGTCGCTGGCGGTGGCTGCCGACGAGGGGGCGCTGAGCGGGGACGAGGTTCTGCAGACGCTCACGCTCGTGTTCAGTGCGGCGATCGAGAGCATGGTCGACATGCTGCTCAACGGGCTCGGGCCGCTGCTCGCGCATCCGGCGCAGGCGGCGTTGATGTGCGGGGATCCGTCGACGGCGTTTGTTTCGGCGGCCGTCGAGGAGATGCTGCGCTTTGATACGCCGGTGCAGGCGATGGCGCGGATCGCGGGGCGGGATACCGAGATCGGCGGCGTTCCGCTGCCCGCGGGCAGCATCGCACTGATCATGCTTGGTGCGGCGAACCGGGATCCGGAGGCGTTCCCGGAGCCAGACGTCTTCGATATCGGCCGGACGCCGGGGAACAGTGTCCTCTCGTTTGGGGGCGGTGTGCATCACTGTCTGGGAGCGCCGTTGGCTCGATTGGAGGCGGCGGTGTTCTTTCCGGCACTGTTCGCACGCTTCCCCCGGCTCCGGCTCGACGGCGAACCCGAGCGGCGCGGCTTTGTGCTGCGCGGCTTCGCGCGGTTCCCGGTGGCCGTGCGCTAGCGATGGCCGCGGAGTCGTCGCAAGTCTCTGACACGCCGTCCGCTGGGACGTCTACTGCGGCTTTGCCATCGCTGCGGCACAATCGCGACTTCACGTTGCTGTGGACCGGTCAGGCGGTCTCCGAGCTGGGGACGCAGGTCTCGATGATCGCGTATCCGTTGCTGATCCTGGCAACGACCGGTTCGGCGGCGCGTGCCGGGTTGGTTGGTGGTGCGGGACTGATTGGGACGCTGGTCAGTCTGCTGCCGGGGGGAGTCGTCGCGGATCGGTACTCGCGTCGGCGGATATTGGTTCTTAGCTCGCTGATTCAGATGGTTGCCGTGGGCAGCGTGGTGCCTGCGGTGCTCGGGCATCACGTGGTTCTGATTCATCTGATGGCGGTTGGGCTACTGGTTGGGTCGGCGGCGGCGTTTCACCAGGGTGCTAGTCGAGGTGCGATTCCACGGCTGGTCGCACCGCAGCAGCTGCGTACCGCGATGGCGGTCACGCAAGCGCGCGGACAGGCCGCTGCGCTGCTCGGTTCGCCGATCGGGGGTGCGCTGTTCAGCTTGGCTCGGGCGCTGCCGTTTGCTGCGGATTGCTTGTCGTTTGGCGCGATCTCCGTCAGCGCGGCGTTGTTGCGTGATCCGCTCGAGCCGCTGGACCGTGCCGCGCCGCGTGAGCCGATGCGTGCGGCCGTTACCAAGGGCCTGCGATTCCTCTTCGCGCAGCCGTTCCTGCGCGTATCAGGGTTATGGGGCGCGGGAGTCAACGCCGTCGCGGCTGGGATGCTGCTGATGGTGATCGTCGTCGCGCGGGCGCACGGCGCGGACCCGTTCGTCATCGGCGTCATGGTCGCGGTTAACGCGGCCTGCGGCTTGGCTGGCTCGTTGGTTGGCGTTCGGCTCGCGCGACGGTTCGGCGTGCGTTTGTGGGTGCTGATGACGTCCTGGCTGCTGCCGGCTTGCGCGGTGGGCATTGCGTACGCGCCCTGGGTGTGGCTGATCACGTTGTTGGGCGCGCTGACCACGTTCACGGCTATGCCGGTCAACGTGTTCTTCATCGTGCGCGCGGCTCAGGTGACGCCGGACGGCTTGCAGGCTCAGGCGGCGAACGCGCGGCAGTTGGTTGTCATGAGCCTCGCCTGGCTGGCGCCGCCGCTATCCGGCACGGTGACCGACGCGATCGGCGTGCGTGACGCGATCCTCGGTGCTGCCGCGCTTTATCTGCTGATCGCAATTTGGTTGCAAGGGAAGCGGGAGATGCGCGAGCTCGACGAGACGTGAGGACCCTGGTTCTTTCTCACCAGGTGACCGGGAGCGTTAGCAGGGGGTGGATCAGCGCGCCTTCGGCGTACTGGGCCTCGTGCGGGGCGATGGCCAGCCGCAGGGTGGGAAAGCGCTCGGCGATCATCGTCATCGCGGTGCGCAGCTCGACGCGGGCTAGCGGCGCGCCAGGGCAGAAGTGTGCGCCTAGGCCGAAACTGAGGTGCGGGTTCGGCTCGCGGCGGATGTCGAAGCGGTGTGGGTCGTCGAACTTTGACTCGTCGCGGTTGGCGGAGGCGAGTGAGACCTGCACGCCGCGGCCCTTCGGGATCACGCCGGTGGTGAGCTTGAGGTCTTCGGAGGCTACTCGGAGGAACGCGCCCTCGCTTGGGATGTCGAACCGCAGGATTTCTTCGACCGCCGCAGCGATCAGCGTCGGGTCCTCGCGCAGCGCATCGAGTTGTTCGCGGTGTCGCATCAGCGTGAACGCGCCGCGCGCCAGGAACGAGGCCATGTTCTCCTGGCCGCCGATGAACAGCGCCGCGATCAGCTGCACCAGCTCTGGCTCGCTGAGCCGGTCCTCGACGTCGCGTGCCGCGATCAGCAGGTCCACGACGCCGTCGCGCGGCTTGGCGCGGCGCTGCTCGATCATCTGGACCAGGTACTCCAGGAACTCGCGGCCTGCGGTCATCCTTGCCGCGTCGACGGCCGGGTCCACCGAGAAGAACACGCCGGTCCAGTTCGCGAAGCGCTGGTGGTCCTCGGCCGGCACGTCCATCAGCTCGCACACGACGCGGATCGGGAGCTTCACGGCGAAGTCACGCACCAGGTCGGCGGGCGGTCCGGCGGACTCGATCCTGTCTAGCAGTTCGTCGACGATGCGGCGTACGACCGGTGTCCAGGACGGCTCCTGGCTTGGGCTGAACGCGGTCTGGATGACCTGCCGGAACCGGGTGTGCTCGGGCGGATCGTGGTTGACCAGCGCGTGCGGGTTGTCGGAGGGATCGATCTCGCGCACCATGCGCGGCGCGCCGGGGTAACGCAGGTTCCTGCTGAAGCGCCGATCCCGGAGGACTTGCGCCACGTCGTCGTAGCCGACGATGAGGTGTGCCAGGTCGCCGCTGGGTAGCGTCACCAGGCCGATCGGGCATTCGCGGCGTCGCTGCTCGTGCTGGCGCGCGCTGGAGCCGAAGCTCTCCGGCTCGAGGGGGAGCGGGAAGGCGGGGGGCGTGAACGCGCCGAGTGCGGCTGCGAGGGTTGGGCCGTAGCGGTCGGTCGAGGTCGCTCGCAGCATTTTGCGATGCTCGACGGGGAGATCGTGGCTCGTGACCGCGTCGGCGTACGGCGCCCACTGGGACGGATCGTGCAGCGCGGCGGTCGGCTCGCCGGCGGCGGCGAAGAGCAGCAGGTTGCCGGGATAGCGGCCGGTCGGGCGGAATGTGGCCAGCAGGTCGGTGTTGTGCACGAATACGCGTAGCAGGCTCTCCAGGTGATCGTCGTCGAGGTCTGCTAGGACGTGGCGGCGGCGCAGGAGCAGCTGGCGGGCCTCGTCTACGTCGAGTGTGGGGCCTGCCGATTCGAGCTCTTCGGCGTCAGTGCCCAGATTCTCTAGGAAGGAGGTCAGGTACTCGTGGCGGCTGGGGGCTGCCTCGGGGCGCGTTGGATCGTGGGGGTAGCAGTCGAGAACGGCCAGCAGGCCGGGTAGCTCGCCGGAGGCGTGGAGTTGGGTGGCCATCTCGTGTGCGACCGCGCCGCCGAAGGACCAGCCGAGCAGGTGCACCGGTCCGGTGGGTTGCACCGTGCGGACGGCTAGGAGGTAGTCCTCTGCGATTTGGGTGATGGTGTCCGGGAGTAGGCCGGGCTTCTCCAGGGCTGGTGCTTGGAGGGCGTAGAGCGGCCGGTCCGGGCCCAGGTGCTTGATGAGGGAGACGTACTCCCAGCCGACTCCGGCGGCCGGGTGGACGCAGAACAGCGGGTCGTGCCCACTGCGTCCGGGAGACAATTCGAGCAGGGGATCGAAGCGTAGCTCGGTGACGGCGTTCATCCGTCCCTCCCAGATGCCACCTGTATTGGAGTGCCCTGACGCTCGCATAAGACGTCTTCCTGTTCAACACGCGTTTAAACACGTCCCCGGCCGGTCGCGTCGAACCGGCCGGGGACGTGTGCGTGTCAGGCCTCGCTGATCGCTGATCCTGTGCCGTGCGGTCTCAGTCTCCGGCTCGGTCTCGGACTTGCCGCGGGCGCGCCGCAGCATCGTGTCCAGCGACCAGGCCCCGGGGCCGAGGATCGCGATCATCAGGAAGCCCCAGGAGAACAGCGCGGCGAGCTCGCCGCCGTTCTCGATGGGCAGTACCGCGTGCCTCTGGTGCACGTCGAAGTACGCGTACGCCATCGCGCCGGACAGCAGCACCGCGGCCACCCGGGTGCCGAGACCGACCAGCACCAGCAGCCCGCACACCAGCTGGATCAGCGCCGCGACGCCGCCCGGCCACGCGGTCGGGGAGATCGTCTTTCCGGTGCCCAGCGAGCCGCCGAACCAGCCGAGCAGCGAGGACGCGCCGTGGCAGGTGATCAGCAGGCCGAGCACGGTCCGATAGAGGGACGTGAGGTACTGGTTGAGCAACGCGGGATTACGCATCCGAGTTCACCGTCTCCAGGTGGGTGGGTCCGCCGGTGCGGCCAGCGGACGGCGTCCATCCCCGCGCCAGCGCCGGTACAGCACCCGGCGGCCGACGCGTACGGGATGTGCCCCGGCAGCTGCCGGGATTACGCAGGAAACGGGCTCGGCGGACCGAGTAGTTCAGGGTTCTGCGAATATCTCAGAGCATGGACATCTTTCCTGACTTTCATATGCTGACCTGCGATTCTGCACCGTCAACTTGCCTTACGGGATCAGCACGATCTTGCCGTGCGTGTGCCTCTCCTCGAGCACCTTGTACGCCGCGCGCACCTCGTCCAGCGGGTACGTGGCGGCGATCGGCAGCTCGAGTTCGCCCTTTGCGATCAGGTCGGCGAGTTCGGCCATCACCGACGCCTGAGCCCCGGCGCCATTTCCGTCGAACTTCACGCCGTACTTCTCGATAGCCGCGAAGTCGGCGATCGTGTCGATCCGGGACGGCTCCACGCCCAGCTCGATCGCGAGCTTCACGTAGCCGCCGCCGAAGGTGTCGACGAACGCGTCGATGTGGTCCGCGGCGTCACGCAGCCGGTCCTCCAGGCCGTCGCCGTAGGTGACCGGCGTGGCGCCGTGCTTGATGAGCCAGTCGTGGTTGGCCGGTCCGGCGATGCCGATCACGTTCGCGCCGGTCCGCTTTGCCAGTTGCACCGCCAGCGTGCCTACGCCGCCCGCCGCGCCGGAGATCGCGACCGTGTCGCCGGGCTCCAGCGACACCGCGCGCACGGCCGCCCACGCGGTCGATCCGGCGACGAACAGCGAGCCTGCGATCTCCCATGAGAGGTTGGCCGGCTTGCTCGTCAGATGCGCGGCTTCGACGAGCACGAACTCGGCCTGGCTGGCGCGGTTGTCGGTCCAGCCGATCACCTCGTCGCCGACCGCGTAGCCCTCGACGCCGTCGCCGACTTCCGCCACCACGCCGGCCAGGTCGCTGCCTTCGCCCGAGGGGAAGGTGGCCGGGAAGCGGTCGTGGAGGAGCCCCTTGCGGATCGAGGCCTCGCCGGGGTTGATGCCCGCGGCCTTCACCTGCACCAGTACCTCGCCCGCGCCTGGCTCGGGCAGCGGCACGTCCTCCACCTGCAATACGTCGATTCCGCCGTACTCGTTGAACCGCACTGCCTTCGGCATGTTCACTCCTTGCGTCAAGAGTCACGCGATTGAATGCGTGCTCGGATTCTCGTGATGAGGGTGCTCAATTGAGCTAGTTCGGCGGTGGAGAGCTCGGCGCCCAGCTGCTGCCGCAGTTCGTCGTCGACCACTTGGCCGGCCTTGCCGAGCAGGTCCGCGCCGGCCGGGGTCAGCTCGATGATCGACGAGCGCCGGTCGTCGGGGTTGGCGCCGCGCACCACGTGCCCGGCCCCCGCGATGCGGTCGACCGCCTTGCTGGTGCCGCCGACCGTGATCGAGAGCTCGCGGGCTATGTCGTGTACCCGGCACGCCGGGGTCCGCTCGATGACCTGCATCACGTCGAAGCTGGCCATCGACAGCCCGCACTCCTCTCGCAGCCGCCGGTCCACCGCGTCCCACAGCTCGGTCTCCAGCCGGATCAGATCGCTGTACAGCTGCCTGAGCGGTGGCTGCCTGAGCTGGGCCATGGTCCGTGTCGCCTCCTCCCGCATCCGCCCTTACATTCCTGGGAACTAGATTCCTTGGAATCTTATTCCAAGCCTTCCCTCAGCACATCCGCAACGCGCGATCGGCCTGCGCGGGGGCGGGGCCCGCGCAGGCCGATCGGTCCTGCTGTCTATCTAGTTGTGTTGGATCAGGCCGGCGTCAGGATCACGGATACGTGGTCACGGTCGACGGCGTGGTGTTGGTGGGTGTCGCGGCGCCGACGTTGTTGATCACATGGGTGATCGAGCCGACGTTGCCGAGCGAGACGGTGAGCAGATCGTGGAACTGCACGCCCGGCGTGTTCGGCGACTCGAAGGCGTGGTCGTTGACCACCGAGTTGTTGACGTTGAAGTAGCAGTAGCTACCCATGCCGTACGCCTGGTGCGTGGTGACGCCGGGCGCCACCTCGTACGCGGCGTAGCCGTTGGTCGAGCCGTTCATCCAGGCCGCCTGGTTCGGCGGGTCGTAGGGGTTCTCGTTCTGGAAGAAGATGGTCTCGCCGCCGTTGCCGTTCCACTGCACCTCGTAGTTCTGGTAGTGCTCGACGAACAGGCCGGTCGCCAACACGTTGTTGCCGTTGACGATCATGCCGTGCGCCGCGGTGTTCGTGGTCCAGCCGAAGGTGCCGCCGTTGCCGTGGTCGGCGCGCCAGGCCCAGATGTCGTTGATCAGGGTGTTGTTGGCGTTCACGATCAGGCTGTTGGTGGCCTTGCCGGCGATGTCGCCGCCGATCCGGAAGAACACGTCCTGGATCGAGTCGGGGTTGCTCGCGTGGCTCACGTTCGAGCCCTGCGTCCCGACGGTCAGCAGCGAGTTGGAGTTGGTGGTGCCCGCGTCGAGCAGCAGACCGTTGAGGCGCACGCCGTCAACGTCCGCCACGTGGATCGTGTCGACACCGTTGACCGGGATCAGGGTCGGGAAGCCGAGGCCCATCAGCACGGTGTTGGCGTTGTTGACCTGCAGGGTCTGGTCGATGTTGTACACGCCCGGGGTGAAGAACAGGTTGCAGCCCTGGGCCAGCGCGGCGTTCATCTGCGCCGCGGTGTTGCTCGGCGTGACGACGAAGAACTGGCTCATCGGCACCGAGGTGCCCGGGGTCGCGCCGTTCGCCCAGCTGGCGCCGGAGGCGTTGGTGCGCAGCGAGGGCAGGAACACGTGGTAGTTGTTCGCCGAGTCGACGTACAGGTACGGCACGTCGCGCGACGTCGGCGTGGTGGCCAGCGTGGTCATCGGCGGGTTCGGGAAGCTCTGCGCCGGGGCGCCGGTCACACCCGAGAACACCATGTTCCAGACCGAGCCGCTCCAGCTGCCGAAGTTGCTGTCCTGCGAGTACCACTGCTGCTGCGAGACGGTCGAGACCTGGCCGGTGACCTTCGAGTCGGCGATGTAGCCGCCGCTGGCGTAGCCGAAGCTGGCCGGGAAGACCTGCAGGCCGCCGTTGACCTGAACCCGGCGGAACGGTCCGGCCTGGGCCACGGCCCAGCGGTCGTTGCCCGCCGACGGGTTGATGGTCAGGTTCTCCGCCGAACGCCAGAAGTTCTGGGTGGCGTTGCCGGTGCCGTCGAACGCGTCGACGGTCACGTCGCCGTTGATGGTGACGTCACCGGGGTTCTGGCCGAGGCCCTGCACCGAGGTGTAGTAGCCGACGTTGTCCTCGACGCTGTAGGTGCCCGGCTTGTACAGCTCGGCGAAGCGCTGGGTGCCGAACTGGTTGAGCTTCTGCGTGTTGAACACCGAGTCCAGGTCGGCCTGGATGGTCGCGCTGGACATGCTCGGGTCGTAGATGTGCACGTTCGGGCCGAAGTTCGGCTGGTTCGACTGGCCGGTGCAGCCGGGCGGCGGACCGCTCGGCGACGAGGACGGCGAGGCCGACGGGGACGTCGACGGCGACGGGCTGCCGCTCGTTCCGGTGAAGACCTGGAATTCCCAGATGCTGTAGCCGTACTGGGTGTTGCGGGCGGTGCCGTTCATGCGGATGTAGCGTCCGGAGCCGGTGATGTTCAGCGTCTCGGTGCCGCCGGGGCCGGTGGTGGTCGAGTAGATGCTGGTCCAGTTGGTGGCGTCGTTCGAGGTCTGGATCTGGTAGGCCTTCGCGGACGCGGTCTCCCATTGGATGACGACCTGGCAGATGCTCTGCGTGGAGCCGAGGTCGACCTGGAGCCACTGCGGGTCGCTGAACGCCGACGACCAGCGGGTGCCGGTGTTGCCGTCGGTGGCGTCGGCGGCCGGGGTGCCGGCGTTCTCGACGGACGACGCGGTGGTGGTCTTGTTCAGCGCGGCGTTGGTCGTGCCGCAGCCGCCACCGCCGCCGATGGTGCCGTAGACCTGGAACTCCCAGATCGAGTAGCCGTACTGGGTGTTGCGGGCGGTGCCGTTCATGCGGATGTAGCGTCCGGAGCCGGTGATGTTCAGCGTCTCGGTGCCGCCGGGGCCGGTGGTGGTGGAGTAGATGCTGGTCCAGTTGGTGGCGTCGTTCGAGGTCTGAATCTGGTACGCCTTGCCGGACGCCGTCTCCCACTGGATCACGACTTGAGTGATCGAGGCGGTCGCGCCCAGGTCGACCTGGAGCCACTGCGGGTCGCTGAACGCCGACGACCAGCGGGTGCCGGTGTTGCCGTCGGTCGCGTTGGCCGCGGGGGTACCGGCGTTCTCGACGGAGGACGCGGTGGTGGGCTTGCCTTGGGAGAGCAGAGTCGGTGCGGCGTGGGCCGCCGTGCTCGTCGCGACGAGCGCATATGCGGCTAGGCCCATCGCGACGACCACGGCGGTCATCGCGCGCAACCAGCGTGGTACGGATCTCCGATGCGTTAACGCGGCGGAGGAGAGTGCCTTCATTGGCTATCTCCAATTGACGGTGGATAGGTAACGCCGGTGGGTCTTCGGAGAGCGCTCTCCGGAGAGTGATGGTTGCGCTCTCGTTTCAGGGGTGTCAAGGCTTCGGGAGCGTCTGCTGTTGCGGAACCGGTTACGGATGTGACGCGACGGAGGCCGCGAAGCTTGGTCGCGACCTCCGTCACATCGCTGTGCTATTTATCCGCTATCGCAGGGCTACTTATCAGCTTCCGTAGACCGAGAACTCCCACAGCGAGTCGCCCCACTGCGTGGCGCGCGCCGTGGCGTACATGCGGATGTAGCGTCCGCTGCCGGAGACGTTCAGGGTCTGCACGCCGCCGGTACCCGCGGTGGTGGAGTAGATCGACGTCCAGTTCGTCGCGTCATTCGAGGTCTGAATCTGGAACGCCGAGGCGTACGCGGCCTCCCAGTTCAGCACGACCTGGCAGACGGTGTGCGAGGCGCCGAGGTCCACCTGGAGCCACTGCGGGTCGCTGAACAGGCTCGACCAGCGGGTGCCGGTGTTGCCGTCGGTCGCGGCGGCGGCCGGGGTGCCGGCGTTCTCAATCGACGACGCGGTCGTGGTCTTGTTCAGCGCGAGGTTCGTGGTGCCACAGGTGGGCGGCGGGGCGCCGCCCGAGCCGTGGACCGTGAACTCCCAAATCGAGTCGCCGTATTGCGTGTTGCGAGCGGTGCTGTACATGCGGATGAAGCGTCCGGACCCTGAGATGTTCAGCGTCTCGGTGCCGCCGGGGCCGGTGGTCGTCGAGTAAATCGAGGTCCAGTTGGTCCCGTCGTTCGAGGTCTGAATCTGGTAGGCCTTGGCGGACGCGGTTTCCCACTGGATGACGACCTGGCAGATGCTCTGCGCCGAGCCGAGGTCTACCTGAAGCCACTGCGGGTCGCTGAACTGGCTGCTCCAGCGGGTGCCGGCATTGCCATCGGTCGCGGCGGTGGCCGGGGTGCCGGCGTTCTCAGCCGACGACGCGGTCGTCGGCTGGTTCAGCGCCAGGTTCGTGCCGGTGTCGCAGGTGCCGCCGGTCGTGTTCACGGTCCACGTGAACGAGGTGGCTCCGGAGGCACCGGTGCCGTCCTTGACCGTCACCGTCACGTTCGACGTGCCGGCCGCGGTCGGCGTGCCGGAGATCAGGCCGGTCGAGGAGTTGATCGACAGCCCGGCCGGCAGGCCGGTGGCGCTGTAGGTGAGCGTCTGGCCTGATGCCGAGTCAGCGGCGTGAATCTGCACGCTCGCCGCGGTGCCGACGGTCGTCGTCTGATTGCCCGGGTTGGTGACGGTCACCGTGTTGGTGCCGCCGCCGTTGGGCAAGTTCCAGATCTGCGACGCGGCGCCGGTGCAGGTCTCGATGTCGAGTCGCGAGCCGGTGTTGCCGCCGGGATCGGTCAGGCACAGGTTCGAGTTCGGGTTGAGCAGTTCGCCGTTGGACTGGTGCGTCCAGTTCTGCGCGTTGGTGGCGTTGCACGGGTACCAGTCGACGTTCGTGCCGCTGGTCGTCCCGGCGGAAACCACGTCGAGGCAGCCGCCCTGAACGCGCACGGTGCCGTCGCTGTACGGCGACCAGGTCTGGCCCGGCGCTGCCGTTGCAACCGCTGAGGAACATCGGGTTGCCCTCGGTGTTCAGCGAGTTCTGGTTGCTCGCGCAGTTGCCGCCCTGGCCGGTGATCTGGCCGGTGGCCGTCGGCGTTCCGGTCGGCGTGGAGTTGCCGCCCTTCTCGTATACGGCCACCCACGCCGCGCTCATCGACGCGCCGGAGGTGGTGGCGGCGGTCGGCGTGGTCTGGCCGGAGACGCCGTCGGGGTAGTTGCCGCCCATCGCCAGGTCCCACAGGATGAAGAACCCGTGGTCGATGGCGGCCTGCCAGGCGGCGGTGCCGACCGAGGCCTCGGTGATGGTGCTCTCGGTGACGCCGTCCATCTGGAACAGCAGCTGCTCGGCGGCGGTGTTCGTCCGGTCGACGATCACTGAGTAGGTGTGGTAGCCGGTCTCGCAGCTCGACGCGGTGTTCGGGCAGGCGATCAGGCCGTGGCCGGGGCTGTTGGCCGAGTCGTGCAGGGTCTGGGAGGCCTCATTCAGGCCGTTGACGTCCTCCATCGTGTCGATCTCGCCGGACTGCGGCCAGCCGCCGCCGGCCCGCATCGGCGAGCCCAGCGCCCAGAACGCCGGCCAGTAGCCCAGACCATTCGCGCCGGGGTTGGGCTGCTCGATCGACGCGGACATCTCCATCTCGCCGCCGGGCGGGGCCTGGAAGTCCTCGCGGGTGCTCTCCAGGCGGGCGGAGGTCCAGGTGCCGCCGTTGTTGATCGCCTTGAGGACGAGGTGGCCGTTGCCGTCGAGGAAGGAGTTGGCGGTGGAGCTGGTCATCTGCTCCTTCTCGCCGGTGCCGAAGCCGGTGCCCAGGTCGTAGAACCAGTTGGCGGACGAGGGCGCGGAGCCGGCCGCCCCGGAGAAGTCGTCGCTGAACACGGTGGTCCAGCCGGACGGCGGGGGCGGCGGCGTGTCGGCCAGCGCGGTGGGCGCGGCGGTCAGCGACACGACCGCCGCCCCGGTGGTACACCCGGCGATCAGCGCCAGGGTGGTGACGACCGAGCGGCGCCGCAGCGCGCCCGGGGGGCGTCCGGCTCGTCGGTTGATACGCGGAATGACGGACATATTGCTCGTTCCCTCCAGCGCGAAGCGCGCCGTTACGGCCCCGGAGGGGGCGGTGGGGTCTCGCGGCGGCACGTGGCGATCAATGGGGCAACACGCCACCGCGACGGGCCGTTCACCGGAGCCGGCGTCGTCGTTGACATTGTGGGAGAGCGCTCTCCAACCAGCAGATGTGTACGGCGCGTTAACCCGGCTGTCAAGCATTCCGGCTACAGCGCCCCTGAATCAGGCATGGGATCCCCGGGTTCGGTCCGTTTTCGATCCGCAGGGTGACCGTTCGCTCACGGCGTACGCGCGAAAGGCTCTGAAAGCTTGTAATGATGTAATCATCGAAGCATGGCAAGCAGAGAGAGCAGGACGGCAACCCTCCGCGGCTGGTTCACCGGCCGCCTGCCGCAGGATTTGTTCGACGGCCCGCCCGAGGTGATCGTCGACCGCGAGGAAATCACCATCATCGGCCGCATCCCCGAGCCCGAGACCGCCGAGGGCGCGGACGAGGCAGAGAAGGCGGCCGCGATCGCCGGCCGGATCAAGGAATTCCGCGAGCGCACCCGAGCCGCGCGGATAGCGGTCGCACGCGAGGCAGAGCACGAGTTCCGCCAGAAGGTCTCGTGGTGGGTGCGCTGCGGCGACGTCACGCAGCCGTTCACCACGCTGTCCGTGCCGGTGATGACCCGGCTGAAGCAAACCGACCGTCAGCTACTTGACACACTCGTCGACGCCGGCGTGGCGCGCAGCCGCAGCGACGCGCTGGCGTGGTGCGTACGCCAGGTCGGCCAACGTGCCGAGTCGTGGCTCGAGGACCTGCGCGACGCGATGAAGAAGGTCGAGGAGGTCCGCGACGCCGGTCCGAACCTCGACTGAGTCTCCGTGATCTGACCGTGTCAGGCTGCGGGTTTCGGCAGACTTGCAGCCGTGCGCGGGAGTTCGGTGAGCAGGAGCTGATGGCAGCCGTGGAGCAGTGGCGCGGGGGATCGTCAGCAGCCTGAGACTAGTAGGTCGGGGACGCGGTCGGCGGGGATCGGGCGGGAGAAGTAGTAGCCCTGGCCGCTGTCGGCGCCTAGTTCGCGCAGCTTGTCGGCTTGCGCGGCGGTTTCGACGCCTTCTGCGGTCAGGGTCATGCCGCAGGCTCGGGCTAGGGTGATCAGACCGCTGACGATTGGTTCCTCGGACGTCGCTTGGGCGTCCTTTCCGGCTGCGGGGTCGGGGATTAGGCCCTTGACGAAGGACGAGTCGATCTTGAGCGTGTGTGCGGGGAGCCTGCGTAGGTAGGCGAGGTTCGAGTAGCCCGTGCCGAAGTCGTCGATCGCGATGCGGATGCCTAGGCCGGAGAGGGTCTTCAGGCGCTCTACTGCGGGGCGGCCGCTTTCGCCGGGGTCCATGACCGCGCTCTCGGTGATCTCCAGTTGGAGGCGGCCCGGGGGTAGCCCGCACTCGGCGAGCGCGTTGCGGATCTCGTGGACCAGGCTCGGGTCGCGGACCTGTCGGACGGCTACGTTGACGGAGACCGTCACCGGCATGCCGTCGGGGCGGTGCGGCCAGGTCGCGGCGTCGGCGACCGCTCGGCGCAGGACCCAGCGGCCTAGCGCGACGATCGTGCCGGTTTCCTCGGCTAGGGGCACGAATTGGCCGGGGCCGAGTAGGCCGCGGTCGGGGTGGTTCCAGCGGACCAGCGCTTCCAGGCCGTTGATGTGGTGTTGGTCGGCCATGTCGACGATCGGCTGGTACTCGAGGAAGAGTTCGCCGCGTTCGAGTGCTGCGGGCAGCGCTTGGGAGAGCGAGTAGCGGGCTACCTGGCGGGCGTTGCGCTGCGGGTCGAACAGGGCCCACTGGTCTCGGCCGGCTGCCTTTGCCCAGTACAGCGTTATGTCTGCTGCGCGGAGCAGTTCGCTTGGTCGCACGCCGGCGGCGGTGCGCTCGACGATGCCGGCGCTCGCGGTTACGACCAGTTCGCGGCCGTCCAGCACTACCGGGCGGCGGATCGCGGCTAGGGCACGCTCGACCGCCACGATCGCCGTTTGCGGGCCAGTCGTGTCGCCGAGTACGAGGACGAACTCGTCGCCGCCTAGCCGGGCTATGGGATAGCCGTACGGTTCGGTGGCTTCGCGCAGGCGCGCGGCGACTTCGATCAGCAGGCTGTCACCGGCGTCGTGGCCGAGGGTGTCGTTGACGGCTTTGAAGCCGTCGATGTCGATGAAGCAGACGGCTACGCGGCGTGTGCTGTTGGTGCTGGTGCTGGGAGTTTTCTCGGTGGACTGGTTGCTTGTCAGCGTTTTGAGCGTTGTCGGCGCTGTCTAGGATGGCGCGGAGTTCTTCTAGCAGGTGGGTGCGGTTCGGCAGGCCGGTGAGTGGGTCGTGCATGGCCTGATGCCGCAGGCGCTCGGTCATCCGGCGGCGCTCAGTCACGTCCTCGAACAGTGCGATCATCAGCACGGGTTTGCCGTCGTCGCCGATGATGCTGCTGGCGCGCATTCGCGCCCAGATTTCCTCGCCGTCCAGGCCGATGAACTGCTTCTCGCCGGTCATTTGCCTGCGGCGACCGGCGAGTAGGGCTTCGTACTGCTCCCAGTAGTCCGCCGAGTCCGTGGGCAGCTGCAGCGAGCGGATCTCCAGGCCACGGACGTTGTGCACGTCGCGGCCGAGCATTCGCGCCAGCGGCTCATTGACCTCGAGGATGCGGCCTTCGCTATCTGCGATGCCGATGCCTAGCGGGGCACTGCGGAAGACGGCGCGGAAGCGTGCTTCGCTGGTGCGGTGCGCGTCGAGTACGGCTACGCGGATGGCTTCCTGCTCACGGCGAGTTCGTTCGCGTAAGGCGTCCGCATAGCCTGCGGCGAGTCCTGCGCAGAGGGCGGTGCGCACGGCAGGGTCTATGCCTGCGGGCAGGTGCTCGGACAGGACCGTGATCGACGCGGACAGCGACTCGGGCTGCGTGTGGTGCGAGTCGACCAGCGCGGTGCCGACGGCAGTGCCGGCCTTGCGCGCGGTGACGGCATCGGCCAGTGCGTCGGCGACCCAATCCGCTAGCAGGCCGACCAGGGCTCTGGTCTCCGACGCGTTCATCGGGCCCGAAGAGGCCGCGGCCAGGGCCGCTGCCCAGGCCGGAGGCAGATCGGCGGGGATCTCGGTCACTCGCGCCGCCCGACGGCGCCGTAGCCCGAGTAGCGCTTCACGTCGCCGCCGAGCGGGTCGGGCAGCGGGTTCTGCGCGTCGGGCCGCCAGAGGATCATGTCGACCAGACCGGGCTCCTCGAGCGCGTAACCCTGCATGAGCCGGGTGATCTCGGCGTGCGAGCGCATGGTCATCTGGGCGCTGGAGCGGCTGTAGACCTCTTCGAGGTTACGGATCTGCTCGGGCAGGTAGTCGCGGGTGCCGTGGCTGAGCGCGAGGTACGAACCCGGGGCGGTCGCGTCCCGGTACGCGGCGACCACGCCGGCCGGGTCGTCGGCGTCGGGGACGAAGTGCAGGACCGCGAACATGAGCACGGCGGTCGGCTTGCCGAGGTCCAGGAAGTTCTGGAGCCCCGGGTCGGCGAGCACTGCCGAGGGGTCGCGCAGGTCAGCGTGCACGATGGTGGCGGTGGGGGTGTCGGCGAGCAGCAGTCGGCTGTGCGCGACCGCGACCGGGTCGCTGTCCACGTAGGCAGTGCGGGCCTGCGGGTTCACCGCGGCGACGATCTCGTGTACGTGCCCGGCGGTCGGGATGCCGGAGCCCAGGTCGAGGAACTGGCCGACCCCGCGCTCGGCCAGGAACGTGACCGCTCGGCGCAGGAACGCCCGGTTGGCGCGGGCGATCTGCGGAAGTTCGGGCCAGGCGCCCATGGCGTTCTCGGCCAACTCCCGGTCGGCGGCGAAGTTGTGCGACCCGCCGAGGTAGTAGTCCCACATCCGGGCCGGGGCCGGGCGCTCCAGATCGATATCGTCCGGGGCCCAGGCGGGACGGTGCGACACGGTGCTGCCCTCTCTCGCGACCGCGGCCGCCGCTGTTTAGGTGATCAGTCATTTTGTGATCAGCGGCGGTCCTTGCCGCGAGCATACGACGACGGGACAGTCTGATATAAGACCCCGACCGGGGGGTGACGCTGAACCGAGGGGTGGCGAGGGTCAGGTCGGCGTAGGAACGCCAATTTGGAAGGAGTCGAGTCGACGGTCCGTCAGCGACGATGAACGGGTAGTGGCCGCACTCGAGCCGCACTAGAGGCTCTGCCCGATCTGCTTCGTGGAGGACGTCATGTCCCATATTGGCCTGGTCGTTCCTGCCTATACGGGGCACCTCAATCCGATGATCACACTCGGTCGCGAGCTACGTCGCCGCGGTCACCAGGTCTCGTTGATCTCCACGCCCGACGCTCGGGCGGCGACGGTGCGGAACAGCTTGGCGTTTATATCCGTGGGCACATCGGACTTCCCCCTCGGATCGCTTGAGCGCTTTACCGAAACGCAGGGAAGGCTCGTCGGGCTGCGCGCGATCCGGTTCAGCTTCACCGACTTGGCTAAACAAGCGGCTTCGCACGCACGCGAATTGCCCTTCGCGGTGCGTAGCAACGGCGTGGACGCGTTGGTGGTGGACCAGTTCCAGCCGGTCGGGGCGGCGGTCGCGCAGCGTTACGACATCCCGTTCGTCAGCCTGTGCAGCCACATGCCGCTCAACACGGACCTCAGCGTGCCGCCGTGGATGATGCCCTGGGTGCCCGAGGATTCGAACCGGGCGCGGATGCGGAACCGGGTCGGCTACCTGGCCAGGGACTTGGCCGAGCGGCCGCTGCACGTGGAGGCCAATCGCGCGCGGGTCAACTGGGGACTGTCGGCCGTCGCTGCCGACGAGGCGTTCTCGAGCCTCGCGCAGATCGCGCAGATTCCGGCGTTCTTCGACTTCCCGCGCCCGAACGCGCCCGAGTGTTTTCATCACACCGGTCCGCTGACTGACTTCAGCGGTGTCTTCTCCAACGGTGCCCTCTCCGGCGCCGATCCGATTCCGTTCCCGTGGGAGAGGCTCGACGGTCGACCCCTGATCTACGCGGCGATGGGGACGCTGCAGAATCGCAGTGAACGGGTATTCCGGACCATTGCCGAGGCCTGCGATGGACTCGACGCGCAGCTCGTCATCGCGCTCGGTCGGCCGGGTGTGCGGATTCCGAGTGATTTTCCTGGAAATCCGATCATCGTGGACTATGCTCCCCAGGTCGAACTGCTCGCCCGAGCCTCGCTCTACATCGGGCACGGCGGGATGAACAGCGCGCTGCACGCGCTGGCGAACGGCGTGCCGATGGTGATCCTTCCCGCGGCCGCCGACAACGCCGGCGTCGCGGCGCGGGCGAAGTACCTCGGCATCGGCGAGTACATCCCGGTGACCAGGCTTTCCGCCCGGAAGCTGCGCACGGCGATCGAGACCGTGCGGTTCAACCCGGCGTACCGCGACAACGCACTGAAGTATCAAAACGTGGTCCGCGACATCGACGGCGTCGGCCGCGCGGCGGACATCGTCGAGGACGCATTCCGCAGCCGCCGTCCGGTCATCGGCGCGGCGGTATACCGCTGACCTAGAGTCAGAGGCCGAACGCCGGACATTACTTCTTTGTCCGATTGTCGCGAAAAGAACGGAAAACACGGCATGCTGCCGATGCCGCGCGCTTGTTTGTTTACGGTCGGGTAACAATCGGCCCGAATTCACTCTTTCGAGGGACAGGCGCTGCTGGTCGCGGTCCGGATTCTCCGCCTAGTCTCGGCAGCCTGCACTGTGGCGCCGAGGCCGGCGGTGCCCCGCGATGCAGCGCTGCCTAGCCTCAAGGGGGCCCCGCGTGGGCGTGGAGATCCGCGTCGAGGGACTGACCAAGTCCTTCGGCAGCCAGACGATCTGGCGGGACGTGTCGCTGACGCTGCCCGCCAGCGAGATCTCCGTGATGCTCGGTCCCTCCGGTACCGGAAAGTCCGTCTTCCTCAAGACCCTCGTCGGCCTGCTGCGGCCGGACCGCGGCTCGATCTGGATCGAGGGCCGCGACGTCACCCGGCTGCGCGAGCGCGAGCTGTACGAGGTGCGCAAGCTGTTCGGCGTGCTGTTCCAGGACGGCGCGCTGTTCGGCTCGATGAACCTGTACGACAACATCGCCTTCCCGCTGCGCGAGCACACCAAGCGGCACGAGGGCGAGATCAGGCGCGTCGTGATGGAGAAGATGGAGATGGTCGGCCTGATCGGCGCGGAGGACAAACTCCCCGGGCAGATCTCCGGCGGCATGCGCAAGCGGGCCGGGCTGGCCCGCGCACTGGTGCTCGACCCGCAGATCATCCTGTTCGACGAGCCGGACTCCGGGCTCGACCCGGTCCGCGTCGCGTATCTCAATCAGCTGATCGTGGATTTGAACGCGCAGATCGACGCGACCTTCCTGATCGTCACGCACGACATCTCCTCCGCGCGTGTCGTGCCGGACAACATCGGCCTGCTCTTCCGCCGCCAACTGGTGATGTTCGGGCCGCGCGAGAAGCTGCTGACCAGCGACGAGCCGGTCGTGCGCCAGTTCCTCAACGGCCGGATGCAGGGCCCGATCGGCATGGCGGAGGAGAAGGACGCCGCGCTGGTCGAGCAGGAACTCGCCGAGCTGCACAGTGCTACCAACGGACGCGGCACGAATGGTCACGGCGGCGGGAACGGCGACCAGTCCGCGTTGGCGAATTCCACGCGGCTGCTGCCGGGACCTGGCGTGCCGCTCTCCCCGCGCTGGCAGGCCATCGCGCAGCGAGCGATGGCTGAGTTCGCCGATCCGCCGATCGAAGAGCTCGAGTACCCCGAGCCGGCTGCCGCGCCTGGACGGGCTCCTGAGCCCGAATCAGGACACGAGCCGCCGCGCGAATCAGGACCGCGCGAATCAGGATCAGGACCCGCGTCCCACGGCCCGGATCCGTTCCCGTACACGGAGCAGGACTGATGGCGTTCTCCCCGGCCACTCCGCTGCGCGAGTCCGGCAAACTCTTCGCACTCGGCCTCGACGTACTGCGCACGCTGCCGCGCCGGCCGGTCCAGTGGCGCGAGTTCGTTCAGCAGGCCTGGTTCATCGCCAGCGTCACGATCCTGCCGACCGCGCTGGTCTCGATCCCGTTCGGCGCCGTCGTCGCGCTGCAGTTCGGCAGCCTGGCCGACCAGCTCGGCGCGCAGTCGTTCACCGGCGGCGCCGCGTGCTCGCGATCTGCGCGAGGCCACGCCGCTCGTCACCGCACTGCTGATCGCGGGAGCCGGCGGCTCAGCGATCTGCGCGGACCTCGGCGCGCGCAAGATCCGCGAGGAGATCGACGCGATGGAGGTGCTGGGCATCGACCCGGTGCACCGGCTGGTCGTGCCCCGGGTGCTCGCGGCGATGCTCGTCGCCGTGCTGCTCAACGGCCTGGTCTCGGTCGTCGGCGTCGCAGGTGGCTACTTCTTCAACGTCATCGTGCAGCACGGCACGCCCGGCGCCTACCTCGCGTCGTTCACCGCGCTGGCCCAACTGCCCGACCTTTACGCGGCGGAAATCAAGGCTCTGGTCTTCGGAGCCATCGCCGCGATCGTCGCCTCGTACAAGGGTCTGCACGCCAAGGGCGGCCCGAAGGGCGTCGGCGAGGCGGTCAACCAGTCCGTGGTGATCACCTTCCTGCTGCTGTTCTTCACCAACTTCGTGATGACCGCGATCTACTTCCAAATCGTCCCGGCGAAGGGATCGTGATGCCGCGATGTCGCTGATCGATCGCCTCTCGCGCAGCAGCGCCGATCCGTGGACCGCTCAACGGCCTGGACGACCTCGGCCGTCAGATGCGCTTCTACACCACGTCGCTGGCCTGGGCCGGACGCACGCTGCGGCGTTACCGCGGCGAAGTACTGCGGCTGCTGGCCGAGGTCAGCTTCGGCACCGGTGCGCTCGCGGTCATCGGCGGAACGGTCGGCGTCATCGCGGTGCTGACCTTCTTCACCGGCACCGAGGTCGGCCTGCAGGGCTACGCGGCGCTCAACCAGCTCGGCACCACCAACTTCGCGGCCTTCCTCGCCGCCTACTTCAACACCCGCGAGGTCGCGCCGCTGGTCGCCGGGCTCGCGCTGTCCGCCACGGTCGGCTGCGGCTTCACCGCGCAGCTCGGCGCGATGCGGATCAACGAGGAGGTCGACGCGCTCGAGGTCATGGGCGTGCCGTCGCTGCCGTTCCTGGTGACCACGCGGATGATCGCCGGATTCATCGCGGTCATCCCGCTCTACGTGATCGGCCTGCTCTCCTCGTACGTCGCATCCCGTTTCATCACGACTACCTACTACGGCCAGTCCACCGGCACGTACGACCACTACTTCCATCAGTACCTGCCGCCCGACGACGTGCTGTGGTCCTTCGGCAAGGCGATCATCTTCGCGGTCGTGATCATCCTCGTGCACTGCTACTACGGCTACAACGCCACGGGCGGCCCGGCCGGCGTCGGCGTCGCGGTCGGCCGCGCGGTGCGTACCGCGATCGTGGCCATCAACATCATCGACTTCTTCCTCAGCCTCGCCATCTGGGGTTCCACCACGACCGTCCGAATCACCGGGTGATCGGATGGCGAACCCTGTGACGACGAATCCAGTGCCGCCGAGCCCAGCGGCATCGAGCGCCGCGAAGCACTCCGCTCCGTGGCACGACCGGCCGATAGCCCTGCGCGTATACGGCCTCGTCTTCATCCTTGTCATCGCCGGACTGGTGGCGCTGACCATCGCGCAGTATCAGCACGCGTTCACGCCGGTCGTGCACGTCCAGCTCCAAGCCAATTCCGTCGGCGACCAACTGCAGCCCTCCGCCGACGTGAAGCTGCGCGGGCTCGTCGTCGGCCAGGTGCGCGGCATCAACTCCAACGGCACGGTCGCCACCGTCGATCTCGCGCTGAACCCGGCCGACGTCAACCAGATTCCGGCCAATGTCGACGCGCGGCTGCTCCCGCAGACCCTGTTCGGCAACACCTACGTGGACCTCGAGATCCCGCCGGGACCGCCCGGCCACGCGATCCAGGCCGGCGCCGTCATCCCGCAGGACCGCACAAAGGCAGGCATCGAAGTCCAGCAGGTACTCGGCGATCTACTGCCGCTGCTGCGCACGGTCCAGCCAGGCAAGCTCAACGCGACGCTCGCCGCATTCGCCGACGCGCTGGAAGGCCGCGGCGACGAACTCGGCGCGAACCTCGTGACCGTCGATCAGTACGTTTCGAAGCTCAACCCGCTGCTGCCCGCCGTCCAGGCCGACCTGCGCGAGCTCGCGCAGACGACCGACGTGTACAACGCCGCCGCCGCCGGACCTGCTCAACGTGCTGCGCAACTTCACCGCCACCAGCCAGACCGTCGAGGCGAAGGCGAATCAGATCATTTCCTTCCTCACCGGCGTACAGTCCTTCGCCGGCACCGCCCAGAACGTGCTGCAGCAGGACGGCGACCGGATCATCACGGTCTCGCAGGTCTACGCACCGACGACGGCGCTGCTGGCCGAATACTCGCCGGAGTATCCGTGCCTGCTCAGCGGCCTGGCTCAGCAGGAGCCGCGCCTGCAGCAGGTGTTCGCCAGCGGCGCGCTGGCGGAACCGTGA
>CAVQPP010000277.1:0-8882 GCA_963714445.1 uncultured Actinomycetota bacterium | reverse complement strand
CGTGGGCGACGATAATTACGTGCTACGAATACGCGCCTAATTCGCCAATCACAAGCGCCGGTTACGCTTGTAACCACGTATGAGGACGTTTTTCTGCACCCTTGTACCGCGTAGGAAATAACGCGGGCGACGTTGTTAGACAAAAACTGATCAAGGCAAGCATTGACAGTGTCGAGGTGATTGCAAAGCACCATGGGCAGTGCCGAGTTTCGATTGTCTTTGTGCCCAAAGCAATGCACTTGTATTGGCTTCAACGATATGGCTTTAATGAGATAACGTCACTTTTGTAAATCCGCCCGGCTTCACCATCGGCACGAACCGGTTCAGTTCCGCGAGGGTGTGCTCGTAGGTGTGGATCGTGTCCACGAACAGCACGTCGATGGCAGGAACCCAGAACGGCACCACCACGTCGTCGCCCTTGATGAACGTCCACAGGTCACTGTCCAGCCAGTGCGCCGGCACCTCGGGGTCGTTCACGTCGATGGACCACAGGTGCCCCTGCGCCTTCTCGGCCGCGGCGAGGAACGCCGACGTGGAGTACCCCTGCCGGACCCCGAGTTCCAGGATGGCCACACCGGGGTACGCCGCCGCCGTGTCGTGCATCCGGGGCAAGCAGTACTGCACGTCGCTCCACGGCAGGAGCCGCTGGTGGTACTCGTCCTCGAAGCTCATCCCATCAGCCCCTTCACCGTTGCCACGTCATCGGCCATCCGCTCGCTGCGCCATGCCTGGTAGACCGCCCAGTCCGGGTGCTCCAGGCGGAAGCCCCCCGCGTCGTTATAGGTCTCGTCGCCCGGCGCCAGCCCGGACGTCCAGTGCAGGTGCGCGATGACCACGTCCATCCGGTGGACCAGGCACCCCGCGCCGTCGCCCAGGTCGAACCACACGTTGTCCGGGCAGTAGGACGACAGGCCCGGCAGGCACATCCACCCGAGAGCCTTCACGATGTCGCTGGTGACCACGGCGGCGGTCGGCAGGTCCGGGGCCAGTTCGTCGTTCCCGTAGGCGATGCCCGTGCCCCGGAGCGGTCCAGGCTCTCCAGGAGCATCGTGTCCCAGCCCTTGGTGCGGGGGACGTGGTCATCACCGAGGGACGCGAGAGCACGGTACTCGCCTACGTGCTCCGCCGCCACCACGTTCGTCCACGCGCACATGCTCTGACGGGGGCCGGTAACGTGCGCGGCGGCCCCTGCTGCCGCGATGGAGTCCGGCACGTCCGGGTCGTCGTCATCGAAGGCGAACACGAGGTCCGTCCTGGCTGTGCAGGTCTCCGCGACCGCTTCAGTGAGGCGCTTCACCGAGGCGGGCCGGCGGCGGGAGGGCGTGATGATCAGCAGGTCACGCACTCGCGGCTCCTTGCTGGCATTCTTGGGGGATGAGCGAAGGCTGCCGGGTCTACTGGGGCAGCCACGGATGCGATCTGGAACGCGGCCACGAGGGCGACTGCGACTGCGGATGCTGCGACTGTGGGAATGCCCACCCGGACGCCGGGGGCGGCGTGCTGTGCGTCGCTAAGGCCCCGTACTACGGCCCCGAGACCCGGTTCTACGGCGAGGACGTTGCGGCGCGCGGGCTGCCAGAGGTTGAGCCGTGACGCGCTAGCGCGGCCGGTACCACTCGGCCGGAGCCTTCCGCTCCCTGATCCACGCCGGCCACGTCCCGTCCACATCCACCGGCACCACGGGTATCCCGCCCCCACTGGCCCCGTCCCGGTACCGGGCACCAGAGCGGATCAGTTCCGCCTCCGGGTGCTCCAGCAGTTCGGTGTGGCAGGTGGACTGCTCCAGCTTCGCCAGCTGCCTTTCCGGGCCGCCGAGCCAGGAGAAGTGCCAGCCCCCATCGGTGATCATGGGGTAGTTCCCCCGGTTGTCCCGCACCTTCCCGAGTTGGCCGCCCTGCTCCCGCAGGAACCCCACCGTGGCCGCAACAGCCGAGGGGGGCAGCGCATAACTGGCCGGGACCAGCCAATCTATCGCGTACAAGGTCGTTTTCATCCACAGCGCGACCGCGCCGGGACCGCTCCATTCGAGCGCCGAGGAGGACGGCAGTTCGTCGCAGTCGGTGATGTAGACGACGTCCTCGTCCCGCGCCCCGGCTTTGAGGATGGCCAGCCACGCCGAGTCGCGCTGGGCGTGCTCACGGACCCACGGGTTGGGGTCATCGGGCACGCCGGCGACGACGTGGATGATCTGGGCGGCCCACTGGGCGAACCGGGCGGCGTTGTCCTCGTAGTACAGCGGCTTCGGGACGCCGCGATGGGTGACCCTGCTCTCGCAGACGACGAAGGCGTCCACGTGGTCCGCGAGTTCGTTCAGGCGCATCTCAAGGACGTCTAGCTCGTCCTTCAGCATGCAGCAGGCGTAGCGGCGGGGTGCCGTCATGGCTGCATTAGCTCAACGACGTGCTCAATCCAGGCGTCAACGGCAGCACCGACAGACGGATGCCAGCCGAGGAACACGAGCGAGCAGGCGCAGACGGGATTGTCCATCTTCCGCTCGTGATCGCAGGTGATCTGCATGAGGTAGTGCTCGCGCAGGACTTCCCGCACGGCCGCCGGAGAGATCACCCATCCTGCCAGATGGTGCCGTGCGGGACCACAGACCCCTGCGAGGTCGGCGGGGCATACCAGTACACCGCCAGGGACTTGCGCCAGTGCTCCCCGGTGACCGGCTCAGGATGCCCGTGCCACGACGCGTCGCAGCACTCGAAGATGGCCATCCGCCCGGCTACCGGCAGTACCTCCACCTCCTTGTGCTCACCGAGGTAGAGCACCCCGCCCCACTCCTTCTCCCACTCCGGGGACAGGAACAGCAGGACGTTCAGGCGCCGCTCCAGCCCCGGACGTGCCGGGGTGGACGTTGAAGTCCCGGTGCATCGCCAGCCGGCCGCCCGGGCCAGTCAGTGCATCCCGCCGCCGAGCGTGTCCGCCGACAGGCCCTCGATGCCGGTCAGGCCCGTCAGCCAGTCCCGCGCGTTGTCTGAGCGCAGTTCCGCGATGGCCTGCCTGACCTTCGGACCCCACCCGGCCGGGTTGTCGCACCACAGCTTCCCGCGCTCCCGGTCATTGGGGGCCGTCGTCCCACCGGGCGTCATCGGGGGAGGGGAACTCCGCGGCCACCGGCTCCAGTGAAGCTGGCGGGCCACATGCCGTCCACGACGGCGTGCGGGAAGGGCTCGGCCTGCCATGCCGCTGACGCTCACGGCCGCCCTGCCGCGAGTACGTCCCGGCGAACACGCCGAGGGGTTCCGGTCGTCGTCCTCGTCCAGGAGCTCTTTGAGCGCGGGGCCCAGTAGTCCTTCAGCACCTTGTCCGCGTCGTAGGTCATCGCGAACGTCCGGGCGTCCTCCCGCATGGAGCCGCCTCCTCGTAGGCACTCTCGTACGCGGCGGCGATGGCGGCGCTGAGGGGCGCATCCACCAGGTTGATGCCCCCGGTTCCAATAGGGGTCGTCGGCCACGCACCATCCGCGCCGGTCAGCTCGATCATCGCTGCGAACGCCGTCGTGATCACGGAGTGCCGCACGCCTGGGCCTCCACGATCGGGCAGGCCGAAGCCCTCCCCGTAGCTCGCAGTTGCTGAGCACGTCCAGCACTCCGTACCACTTTGCGAGGTCGGCGTCCCCATCAGGCCGAGGCCACCGGGAACTGGTCCGCGAAGACCACGCGAGTCCTGGATGTCCAGGTCCGCGGCGATCCGCACCAGGTCCACACCCATCCGGGTCTGCGTCCGCGCGTGGATGCCCAGGATCGTGTCCGGGTGCTTCTGGTGGAACTGGGCGAACGCCGCCATCTGCTCCGGGAACGCCTTGCGCACCGGGTCCTGGTTGGCCGCGTTGATGCCGATGACGAACTTGCCCTTCAGGCCCAGCCGTTCCCGCAGGCCCTCGCGGTCCTCGAGCGGCTTGAAGACGGCAGTGTCGACGCCGTGGGGACGTACAGCGCGCTCCCAAACCCGGCGTCCAGTCAGCACCTTGTGGCCGAACTGGCTCATGGCGATCGGCCGGCCGCCGCCCGCCTCGAGGACCCGCCGGTCCATCGCCGACAGGTACGGGGAGATCCCGGTCGCGCTCGCCGCCGCGTCGATGGGCAGCCAGTGCGCCACGTTCATCCCCGCCAGCCCGGCCGGGTCGCAGCACCCACGCGTCCATCAGCGTGATCAGCAGGTCAGCCTGGAAGTGCTGGTAGTAGCCCGGCAGGATGTCCTGCGTGTAGGTGTCCTCCGTCGAGCCCGGATATATGACGGTCCCGTCTTCCAGTCGAGGGGTGCCCTGCAACCCGTGGTAGGCGACGACGCCCACCTTATGGCCGAGGTCCGGAGACTTGCGGGCCATGGAACGCGCACTGCGTTCCCGTACCCGACTATCCGAATACGGGGCGTTCGAGAGGACGCAGATATTGCTCACAGGCATGCTTCCGTTTCCAGGCATGCTCAGCGCAGCCCGTGATGGGACGATGGGGGATGAAGGTGGCGCTGCCGGCCCGTGTGGCCGCCGCACCGTGCACGAGGCGCGACGCCTATCAAGCCGGCCGGCGCACTGCCAGTGCCCGCGACGATGTGTACAGCGGCGCGGCGCGCGGGATGCTGGTCGCCCGGACGGTGCCGCGTGCGTCACAGAACCGCCAGCGGGTATCAGTGCGCCGCCGCGCCGTCGACTGAAATGCAGTATAAAAGGCCCCGGGGTCAGCCCCTTTCCGCTAGGCCGCTGAGACAGCCGACAATAAAGCGAGGCCTTCGGGATAGTCCCCGCCGTGACCGCCTGAAGCACCTGCCCCTGCCCTCCGGGGTACCCGGCCACCTGGACTGGATAGCCCCCGGAGGGCAGCGGGAAGCCGTTCGTGGATGAGACCGACTGGGTCCCCGACACGACGCCCATATAGGCCGTGATCGTCCCGCTGTTGACCAGCGTCGACCTGGTACGGCCCAGGCGGAAGCACCAGGAACGTCCCGGCCGTGGGGCCGACCGCCCTCTGCCCGGTCGTCAGCATCTACTTCGCCAGCCAGACCCAGGACAGCGTGCCGGTGTAGGTGATGGTGATCGTGGACCCTCCCGGCACGACGTAGTCCACCGTGTTCCCCGAGTTCACCGACCCCGGGATGGACACCGTGCCCACCTTCGCCGACTGGATGCCCGTCGTCGCCGAGGCGTAGACGACCGCGTCATAGCCGAGACTGTTGGACACCGTGCCGCCCGTGGCCACCGTCCCCGGTGAGGCGGGCGTGGCCGCCGTGTTCAGCACCCCGGCCTGGGTGATCACCGGCTTCACGAACAGGTTCTGCTCCGGGTTCACCCTCGCGCCGGGGAACAGGTCCCCCGGGTACCACTGAGGCCCCGGCACGTCAGACCACGCTCGCAACCGAGGCCAGGCCCACCTGGACCGAGGCCGTGGTGCCTCCCGTCGCGGTGATCGCCCAGATCTGGCCGTTCGTGGTGTTCGCCGCAGTGATGTTGTACCCCTGCACGGTGCACTGCCCGCCCGGCGGGATCGGCAGGCCCGTGGGCAGCGCCGCGGCGGCGATCGACCCGGCGCCCGCGAAGATCGTGCCCGGGCCCTGGTTGAGAATCGTGACGTCCTTCAGCACGTCCCCGACCGTGATGGAACCGAGGGGGCCGAAGGTGGTGGTCGAAGTGTTGGACGGCTGCCAGATGACGCTGCTGAGACTTCCCACAGCACTGGTGACCTGGACGATCCCGGTCTCAAAAAGGGGCACACGGCTCCGTTTCTTGGGGGGTGGTGATGCCCCGGGCAGCGGGCGCTGTGGGGCCGTATGGGTGGTACGGGGGTGCCGCAGCCCCGGCGTGCTGCCGGGGCTGCGGCCTAGTTCCGGCATCAGGAGTAGGGAGTCACGTCGCTGTTCTGGAGCCCGCCGAGTTGCGCCGAGTACATCGGGGCGTGGGCCACGAGCGCCCCGAACAGCAGCAGCGAGAAGCGCCACGTGACGTCGATCGCCGGCCACGCGATCGAGATGTAGTCCTGGACCACCGACATCTCCCAGGCGTTGGCCACATTGGTCCACGTCTGGGGAAGCTGGTAGCTCAAAAACGTGGCGTTGCCCTGGGAGTACCAGGGGTGGACCACGGCCTTGACGAGGCTGTGTGTCAGGGGATTTTGCAGCTGCGAAACTGCGGCCCCAATCGTCACATCCGACACGTTGCTCTGCTGGATGAACAGCTCGTAGTTGGTGGCACTGCCCTGGCTGATGACGTCCTGCGAGAGGTTCGTCAGGTCCGAGCCGGAGCTGATCAGCTCGGCCGGGTCGGCCTTGAACGGCCCATTGGTCGTGGACCCCGTGGTGGAGTCCCACAGGGCCTTGCAGACCGTGTAGAAGGTGTTGTAGTTGAGGTGCTGGCCGACCGCGCCGTTGTAGTAGCCACCCTGCCAGCCGGCGGGGTAGCCCACCCCGGCTGCCTGGGAGACGCCGGACAGGACCGGGATGACGCCTTCCATCCGGGTCGGCTTCCCGGTCCCGGAGTCGGTGGTCGGCTGCGTGGCCGACGCCGGGAGCGTGCCGCCCTGGAGGGTGTACTTCACCCCGCCGCAGGTGGCCAGCGGGTAGTAGGACGGGCTCGCGTAGCCCCAGATCTGGTACTGCATTGCGCCGGCGACGGGGGCGATGGTGACGTCCACGACCTGGCCTGCGCCCACCGTGACCGACGTGGTGCCGGAGATGGCCGTCGTGCCGAAGTAGTTGACCGCGGCGATGGAGATGGTGGTGATCGAGGTGCTGAACGCGGTCTCGTTGGACTGCGCGGTACGGACCGTGCAGGTCGGGGCGGCCGGGGTGGCCAGGTTCGCCGAGGATCCGGCGATCATCTGGTATTCCTCTGGATTTTCTGTTACCCCCCGCCACAAAGGCGGGTGAGCGGGTCATTTCTGCCCGCTTCTCACGCTTTCGTCGTGAGCCCGGACCATATCTTCACCCTGACGGGTGCCACGTGCATGGTCTCTGAACCTTCGCGTCGTCCCCGCAGGTCACGGGCAGGCGCGCTCGGCTGCTGATCACCCCTGGTGGCTGATTCTCAAGCATTCGCGCTCGGGCTTTCGCCCCACGCTGTAGCTCAGCCACGTGGTACGGGCTTTCCAGCAATTCTCGCGGTTTAGGCTGGGCGAGGAATGGCCAAACCCAGCATCATCTCTTGCAGCATTATGCACTCTTGTTACTCACCGGCTAGCCGGTGGGGGCGGTCATTTCTGCCGCCCTCTGCACGTCTCCGTGCAGGTCAGACTATGTCTCCATCTGGTCTTGCATGGACACAGGCTGTTCGCCCCTTCGGCTGCGGATGATCGCAACCGGGTCCTCCTCCGGCAGCAAGCCGAACCGCTCGATCAACTGCTGCACGCAGCCGTCAACGTCGGCTTCGACCTGCTCGTTGGTGAACCGGACAACCGTGTAGCCAGCCTTCGCGAGTTCGGCGTCGCGCCTCCTGTCGAACTCCGCGGGTCCTGGCATCTGGTGCCCCACTGTCGATCTCAACGAGCACCGGCTGCTGGTGGAGCATGATGTCGGGGTAAAACCGGATGATCCGGCGCTGAGTCTCAAAGCTCAGCGCTGCCCTTATCAATGCCTGCTGGAACAACTGTTCCTGCGGCGAGTTCATCTTCGGCGTCATGAGTCCGAGACGCCGGAATCGCTCCCGCTGGGCTCCCTGGAAAGCGCCGTTCGCCGTGGCGAGCGCACGTTTCTCGTACTGCTCCGGTCCCCACGTGAAGTCACGCGGGCCGCTCGCTCGCATCTCCGTGCCGGCCATCCATAGGCGCATGTAGATCGTGCTCTGGCTGCTGTTGAACTGCTCGGCCACGAGCGGCGGTCGTCCCGCCCTCGTAGAGCTTGCGGATTTCGGCCGGATCCAGGCTCTCCGTCCGCCACCTGCGGCGGCTATGAAGTCTTAGTTCCTTGGCTTTGCGGCTGACGGTTTCCGGGGCTACGCCGTACGCCTTGGCGACGGCCTTGAAAGAGCCCAGACGTTCGTAGTCCGCCTGGAGGTTGTTCCAGTCCATCCAGATGCTCCGCGTGTAGTCGTTACGGCTCGCCCGCTACGTGCGGGATTGCCTCGGCGTTGTCCGCATGGCCCATCATATCCTGAAACATGATGGCGAAGGAGGTTCACCGATACAGCGGAGATCCCATCCCGCACGTCGCCGTGGGGCAGCCCCTTAGTTGAGGTTTGCCAGTGCCGAGAACTCCCCGCGACCCTCGCCCTTGACGCCAGGAGCCCCAATGACGCCCCTGCGTCCACATGCGAAGCCAAGGTCGAAGCCTCCCCCACATGCGACGTCCCCGCCGGCCCGAGCCCGGCACCCGTCACCCGGCCGGATCGCCGAGGGGCACGGGCTGCCCGCATCGGGCCGCTACAAGCTGGGTCGAGACCGGCGAGGGGGGCATGGGCACGGCGTTCCTTGCCGAGCAGGAGAAGCCGTGTGGTGCACTGTGTGCTTGAAGGTTATGAAGGCCGGAATGGACACCGGCCAGGTGGTGGTGCGGTTGAGGCCGAGCGTCAGGCTTTCGTGATCATGCAGCATCCCAACATTGTGAGTGCTCCGATGCTCGGGGCGACCGATAACTGCCTGGCTGTTCTTCGTGATGGAGCTGGTCCAGGGCGTCCCTATCACGAAGTACTGCGACCAGAATCACTTGTCCCCCCGCGAGAGCGTTGGAGCTCTTCATTCCGGTTTGCCGGTGCTTCAGCATGCTCACCAGAAGGGGATCATTCACCGCGACGTCAAGCCGTCGAATATCCGGTGACGGTCGACGACGGCCGGCCGGTTCCAAAGTGATCGATTTCGGCGTGGCCAAGGCCACATCCGATCAGCGCCTCACCGAAGATATGCTGTTCACCGAGTACGGGGCGGCCGATCACACACCGGGATACATGAGCCCCGAGC
>CAVQPP010000276.1:0-6364 GCA_963714445.1 uncultured Actinomycetota bacterium | reverse complement strand
CGACGGCTGCGGATCCACCCACCTGGATGTGCTGCGCGCCGAGGTGACCAGGCACGGCGCGGACGCCGGCATCGCGCACGACGGCGACGCCGACCGCTGCCTGGCGGTCAGCGCGGACGGCGCGGTGATCGACGGCGACCAGATCCTGGCGGTGCTGCCCTGGCCCTGGCCGCGAGGGGCGGCTGGCCGGGAACACCGTGGTCACCACGGTCATGTCAAACCTCGGCTTCCGCAACGCGATGCAGGACGCCGGGATCACCGTGGTGGAGACCGCGGTCGGCGACCGGTACGTGCTGGAGGCCATGCGGGCCCGCCAGTTCCGGCTCGGCGGGGAGCAGTCCGGGCACATCATCATGCTCGACCACGCCACCACCGGCGATGGCCTGCTGACCGCGCTGCACCTGCTGGCCACCGCGGCCCGGCAGGCGCTGCCACTGGCCGACGTGGCCGCGGTGATGACCCGGTACCCGCAGGTGCTGGTGAACGTGCCGGGAGTGGACAAGTCCCGGGTCACCGCCTCACCCGAGGTGGCCGCCGCGGTGGCCGCCGCCGAGCAGGAACTCGGCGCCTCGGGCCGGGTCCTGGTCCGGCCGAGCGGCACCGAGCCCGCGGTCCGCGTCATGGTCGAAGCCATCGACTCCGACCAGGCCCACCAGAGTCGCCGACCGGCTAGCCGCCGCCGTCCACGCCGCGGGCTAGCCCGTCGCCCAAGCGTGCGAATTTCTGCCCGACATACGCCCGGATTGACCAGGCACGTCACCCGGTGCAGTTGCCGCCGCGGACGCGGATTGAGGAGACCGTGCTGGATCTGGCGGGGGCGGCGGGGAGCCTGGATGACGCGCTGGGCTGGGTGTTACGCGCTTGCGGCAGCCGGCGGACTACGCCGGCGGCTGGCGGCCGCGCTGGCGCTGCGCGCCCGGGTGCGGTGGCGGGCCGAACTGAGCGCGGCGCTCGGCCTGGCCGCCGACGGCGTGCACTCGCTGCTGGAGTTCCGCTACGTGACCCGGGTGGAGCGGCCGCACGGGCTGCCAGCCGGGCACCGCCAGCACCTGGTCGTCCGGGCCGGGCAGCGCCAGTACCAGGACGTGACGTACCGGAGTACGGCCTGGTGGTTGAGCTGGACGGGCAGGCGGCGCATCCGGCCGGGTCCCGCTGGCGCGACGTGCGCCGGGACAACGCGAGCACCGCCGTGGGCCAGGGCACGCTCCGCTATGGCTGGGCCGACGTGACCGGGCGGCCGTGCTTCGTGGCGGGCCAGGTGGCTGGCGCGCTGGCCGCGCGCGGCTGGACCGGGGCGCCGCGCCGCTGCGGGCGCAGCCTGGGGCTGGCTGGGACCGGCCGGGGCGGGACGTGACAGGCTGGGCTCGTGATCGTCGGCATCGGGGTGGACATCGTGGACGTCGGCCGGCTGTGGGCGGCGATGGAGCGAACCCCGGCGCTCGCGACCCGGCTGTTCGCGGAGAGCGAACGCGGCGGGCGGCCGGAGTCGCTGGCCGCCAGCTTCGCGGCCAAGGAGGCGGTGGCCAAGGCGCTCGGCGCCCCGCCCGGGTTGCGCTGGACCGACGTCAGCGTATTCCGTGACGCGGACGGCCGCCCTGGGCTGCTGGTCACCGGCACGGTGGCCGCACTGGCCCAGCAGCACGGGGTGCGCTGCTGGCACCTGTCGCTCAGTCATGATTCCGGGATGAGCATCGCGATGGTGGTGGCCGAAGGATGAGGAACGCGCACGACGTAGCCACGGTCCGGGCGGCCGAGCAGAGCCTGATGGCGCAGTTGCCGCCGGGCACGCTGATGCAGCGGGCCGCGGCCGGGCCTGGCGGCGGTGTGCGCGGGGCTGGCTGGCGCTGGGCTGGCTGGCACTGGGTTGGCTGGCACGGTGCCCGGGTCCCGGGTGGTGGTGCTGGCGGGCAGCGGCGACAACGGCGGGGACGCGCTGTACGCGGGGGCCCGGCTGGCGGCCCGGGGGGCGTCGGTGCTCGCGGTCCGGGCCGCGGCCAAGATCCACGAGGCGGGCGCCGCGGCGCTCCGCGCGGCCGGCGGCCGGGTGGCCGGGGCGGACGGCCCGGGGGTGCCGGCCGCGATCGGCGCGGCCGACCTGATCCTGGATGGCCTGCTCGGCATCGGCGGCCGGGGCGGGCTGCGCGAGCCGCAGGCGGCGCTGGCCGGGCTGGCCGCCGGGTCCCGGGCCGTGGTGGTGGCGGTGGACCTGCCCAGCGGCGTGGACGCGGACACCGGCGTGGTTTCCGGGGCGGCCATCCGGGCCGACGTGACGGTGGCGTTCGGCACGCTCAAGCCCGGGCTGCTGGTGGATCCCGGGGCCAGCCACGCCGGGGTGGTGGAGCTGATCGATATCGGGCTGGCGCCGTTCCTCGGCCCGCCCGACCTCACCGCGCTGCAGGCGGCCGACGTCGGCGCGGCGCTGCCCCGGCCGCCCGGCCGACTCGGACAAGTACCGCCGCGGCGTGGTCGGCCTGGTGGCGGGCAGCCAGCGGTACACCGGGGCGGCTGCGCTGGCCACCGGCGGCGCGCTGCGCGGCGGGGCGGGCATGGTCCGGCTGGTCTCGGCCGAGCACGCGGTGGCCGTGGTGCGGGTGCTGTGGCCGGAGGCGGTGATCACGGTGACCGGGCCGGGCGGCCAGCCAGGACATCCCGGCCGCCGGGCGGGTCCAGGCCTGGGTGGCCGGGCCGGGCATGGGTACCGACGACGACGCACGGGAACGGCTGGCCGCGGTGCTGGCCAGCGACGTCCCGGTGCTGGTGGACGCGGACGGGCTGACCCTGCTGGCGGCCGACCGCGGGCTGCTGGACCGGTCCGCGCCGACGCTGCTCACCCCGCACGCCGGGGAACTGGCCGGCTGCTCGGGGTGGACCGGCCGACATCGAGGCCCGCCGCCTGGAGCACGCCCGGCGGGCCGCCGCCGAACTGGGCGCCACCGTGCTCGCTGAAGGGCTCCACCACGGTGATCGCGGCGCCCGGTGGGGGACCGGTGTGGGCCAACCTCACCGGGACGTCCTGGCTGGCCACGGCGGGCACCGGGGACGTGCTGTCCGGGCTGGCCGGCGCGCTGCTGGCGCAGGGCCTGGCGGTTGGTGAGGCGGCGGCGGCCGCGGCCTATCTGCACGGCCTGGCCGCCCGGCTGGCCGCGGGCGGGGCCGGGACGCGGCCCGGGCTGGCCCGGGGCGGCCAGGCGGTGGTAGGCGGGGCGGAGGCCCCGATCGCGGCGGCTGATGTGATCGGCGCGCTGCCCGACGCGATCCGCACGGTCCGGGGGCAGGCGGCCTGACCTGCCCGGCGCTCTGCCCCCGCACTGGCGGCATGCTGGCAAACTGGGGCGTCATGGACGGTCCCGCGGAAGCAGTCGTTGACCTGGCCGCTATCTCTGCCAACGTGGCGGCGCTGCGCAGCCGGATCGGCGGGCCGCAGCTGATGGCCGTGGTCAAGGCGGACGGGTATGGGCACGGCATGCTGCCCGCGGCCCGGGCCGCGCTGGCGGGCGGCGCCCAGTGGCTGGGTGTGGTGCACGTGGCCGAAGCGCTGGCGCTGCGCCACGAGGGCATCACCAGCCGGGTGCTGGCGCTGACCGGCGTGCCCGGCGCGGCGCACGAGGCGGCGGTCCGGCCCGGCGTCGATCTGTCGGTGGACTCGGTGCCGCTGCTGGCCGAGATCGCCGCGGCCGCCGCGGCGGCCGGGCAGCCCGCCCGGGTGCACCTCAAGGCCGACACCGGGATGGCCCGGGGCGGCGCGACACCGGCCGGCTGGCCCGGGCTGGTGGCCGCCGCGCTGGCCGCGCAGGCCGCCGGAACCGTCACGGTCGCCGGGATCTGGTCCCATCTGGCCTGCGCGGACATCCCCGGCCACCCATCCATCGACGCCCAGCTGGCCAGGTTCACCGAGGCGGTCGGGCAGGCCGAAGCGGCGGGCGCGCGGCCCGAGGTGCGCCACCTGGCCAACACGGCGGCCGCGATCACCCGCCCGGACACCTGGTTCGACCTGGTCCGGCCGGGCGGCGCGGTGTACGGGCTGGCCACCCTGCCGGGCGGCGCCCCGGGCTGGCTCCGCCCGGCCATGACGGTGCGGACCCGGCTGGTGCTGGCCAAGCGGGTGCCTGCCGGCACCCCGGTGTCCTACGGACACCGCTACACCACCCAGGGCGAGAGCACCCTGGGACTGATCCCGGTCGGCTACGCGGAGGGCATCCCGCGGCAGGCGTCCGGTGTGGTCGAGGTCCAGGCGCGCGGCCGGCGCTGGCGGATCGCGGGCACCGTGTGCATGGACCTGTCCGTGCTCGACTTCGCGGCGGAACCGGCCGTGGCCGGGGACGAGGTGGTGCTGTTCGGGCCGGGCGACGCGGGCGAGCCCACCGCCCAGGAGTGGGCGGACGCGCTCGGCACGGTGTCTTACGAGGTCGTCACCAACTTCGCCGGGCTGCTACCCCGAAATTACTGTGGAGTAGCATAAGCCCTGGACCAGGAGGTGCGATGGCGACCTGGCGGCGGATCACCGGAGTGGCCGGGCTGGCGGCGGGGGCCGTGGCGGCCGGTGCCGGGGCGGTGGTCGCGGCCGAGCGGATCGCCATCGGCCGGGCCCAGCTGCTGCGCGACAACTCGGCGCCGGAGAACTTCGGCGGGCTGCGCGGCCGGGCACTGACCGTGCTGGCCGACGACGGTGTCCCGCTGCACGTGGAGATCGACGACCCGGCCCCGGACACGCCCGGCGGCGGCCCGGGCGGCGATGCGGCCGGCCAGCCGGGCGGCCCGGCCACCATCGTGTTCTGCCACGGCTACACGCTGAACCAGGACTGCTGGCACTTCCAGCGCCGTGACCTGCGCAGTCACCGGCTGGTGTTCTGGGACCAGCGGGACCACGGCCGGTCCGGCCGGTCGCCGGGCGGCGCGGCCAGCATCGACCAGCTGGGCGCCGACCTGAGCCGGGTGATCGCGGCGGTGGCCCCCGGCGACATGCCGGTGATCCTGGTCGGCCACTCGATGGGCGGAATGACGATCATGGCGCTGGCCGGCCAGCAGCCCGAGCTGTTCGGTACGAAGGTCATCGGCGTGGGCCTGATCTCCACCACGGCCAGCGGCCTGGACCGGGGCAGCCCGTGGATGCCGGGCCGGCCCGGCCGGTGCTGCGCCGGGCCCTGCCGGTGGTGCTGCGTGGCGCGGCCACCGGTACCGGGCCGTGCTGGTGGAGCAGGGCCGCCGGGTGGCCAGCGACGTGTCGTCCCTGAGCACCCGGTTCATCGGCTTCGGCAACCCGCGGGTGAACCCGGCCACGGGTCGACTTCCTGGAGCAGATGATCAGGGAGACGCCGATCGAGGTGATCGCGGCGTTCAGCCAGGCGCTGTACGCCTGTGACCTGCGCGGCACGCTGGCCACGCTGGGCGCCGTGCCGGTGCTCGTGCTGACCGGTGAGAAAACCGGCTGATCTCCCGTCGCTGGGGGTGGAGCTGGCGGCGCAGATCCCGGGGGCCGAGCTCGTCCTGGTCCCGGGCGCCGGGCACGCCCTTATCCTGGAGGACCCAACGGTGGTCAACGAGGCGATCACCAGGCTGATCGCGCGGGCCGAGGACGGCTACGGCGCGCGGGAGCGGTCCGCCTGACCTGGCCTGGCGCTGGGACTCCGAACAGCGAAAGCAGGTGCTGACCCGTGCCGGGTGACCGCATCGAGGTACCCACCGCGGCCGACATGCGTGAGCTGGGCCGGCGGATTCGGCACCGTGCTCCGGGCTGGTGACCTGGTGGTGCTCAGCGGCCCGCTCGGCGCCGGGAAGACCACCCTGGTCCAGGGCATCGGCGACGGCATGGCGGTGCGCGGGCCGGTCACCTCGCCGACGTTCGTGATCGCCCGGGTGCACCCGGCGCTGGCCGGCGGCCCGGGCCTGGTGCACGTGGACGCCTACCGGCTGGGCAGCGTGGCCGAAGTGGACGACCTGGACCTGGACGCCTCGCTGGACGACTGCGTGACCGTGGTCGAGTGGGGTGAGGGCCTGGTCGAGGGGCTGGCCGCGGACCGGCTCGACATCAGCATCGAGATGAGCCCGGCGGGCGCGGACCACGACTGGCGGACGGTCGCTATGACCGGTATTGGGCAACGCTGGGAGTCCGTTGCGGAATCCGTGTGTTGTGGCCTACCCGTAACTCCCAAGGCCATATAGTTTCGCTCTGTCCCCGCATTGCTGAGACCGGCTCGCCCGTCCCGCGCCGGTGTCCGGCAATGCGTCCGCGTCGTTCTTTAACGGTCTGATCCCTTTCCCGGAGGCGCGCCGTGGCTCAGCAGGGGCCGCAACCCCCGCGCTCCAGCAGGCTGTCCGCACGCAGCAACAGCCCGCGCTGGAATGAAGCCGATTACCCGGACGACAG
>CAVQPP010000275.1:0-10480 GCA_963714445.1 uncultured Actinomycetota bacterium | reverse complement strand
CAGCGGTCTTCGCCGCCCACGGCGGCTACTCCGCGCCGAGTGAATTCGTACACGGATTCCGCGCGGCCATGGTCGTGGCCGGCCTGATTCCGCTCGGCGGCATCCTCGCCGCACTCTTCGCGCGGCGTCGGGGACCGTCCGATGTCCTCCAGCCCGAGTCCGCCGACCAGGCCCCGGCGTACGCGGGCGAGAGCGTGTGACATGCGTGATTTGTGTGACATACGCGACGTGTATGACGTGAAGGAGCGATCATGAATGAGCAGGCTGAGAAAAGGCACCAGGACGCGACGGTTGCGATCGTCACCGGCGCGGGCCGCGGGTTCGGGCGGGCCATCGCACGCGCGTTGACCGGTCCGGGGAGGCATGTCGTGGGCGTCGGGCGGGACCGGGAACAGCTGGCCGCGGTGCGCGAAGAGCTCGGCGACCGGTTCGAGCCGGTGGTCGGGGACGTGACGGACGCGGTCCTGCCTGCGCGCCTGCTCGACGAGTACCAGCCGGGTCTGCTGGTACTCAACGCGGGCGCCGTGCCGCTGCTTCGCCCGCTGCAGCAGCACAGTTGGGAGAGCTTCAGCCGGCCGTGGGAGACCGACGTGCGGCAAGCCTTCGCCTGGAGCCGTGAGGCGCTCAACGCTCCGCTGGCGGAGGGCAGCACTGTGATCGCGCTCTCGAGTAGGGCGGCGCTGGCTGGCTCCCCGCTCAGCGGCGGCTACGCCGGCGCCAAGGCCACCGTGCGCTTCATAGCCGCGTACGCGGCGCAGGAATCCGAGCGGGCGAAGCTCGGTATCAGGTTCCTGTCGATCCTGCCGGACTTGACCGCGCGGACCGCGCTCGGCCACGAGGCCGTCGCCGGATACGCCCGCCGCCAGGGTGTCGAGGTCGAGCAGTTCCGCAAGGCTCGCGGCGAGGAGCTGCGTCCCGACCAAGTCGGCGCGGCGATCCTGATCCTCGCCACCGGGACCGCGCCCAACGGCGCGGCCTACTCGATCACCGCCAAGGGCCTCGAGCAGCTCGACTGAGAACGAGGGCCGACCGGCACCATGGCCCGGCCATGTCGTTCTGATCCGCAGCGCGGGGGCGGATCAGAGCGACGAGGCCGCACACGCGGAGCACGGTGGGTTGGGAAAGCCAGCGCGAGGCGTGTCGGCGGTGGGTTTCGCTGGCGGGAATTGGCACGCGGTCACGTGTCAGGGGTGATTGGTAGGACGCCGGGTGCCCCCTATGGCTTTGGTCAAGCTGGGCGTGGGGGTTGGTTGGTAGAACGTACCGTTGGTGAGCGTTGCGTAGATGACGTCGCAGCGGCGGCGGGCCACGCAGAGTAGGGCCTGGTTGTGGCGTTTGCCTTGTGCGATCTTGCGGTCGTAGGAGGTGCGGGATGCGGGGTCTTTCAGAGCGGCGAAAGCGGCGAGGAAGAAGGCGCGTTTGAGGGCTTTGTTGCCTCGGCGCGAGGGGCTCTCGCCGCGGATGGAGGTTGCGCCTGCCGGGCACCCCATCCGTGCACCCATGAGGGCCGGGCTTGTCAAGGTGCGTGTTGTTTCGTCTCGGCGTGTTGTGCTTGGGCGCCGGGCTGTGTGGCGGTGGATGTGTAGGGCTTGTCGCTGGTGGTCCCGGGCGTGGTCGGCTCTCGGAGAGGTGGCCACACGCCGAAATGCGCCACGGTACGGGAATCGGTGCTGCACCACGTGCTGCACCGGGCACGAAACGGCCGGCAACCGTAAACCGGTTACCGGCCGTCACCTGCGTCAACGGTGTCGGGCTGACAGGATTTGAACCTGCGACCCCCTGACCCCCAGTCAGGTGCGCTACCAAGCTGCGCTACAGCCCGCTGGCAAGGTGACCCGCTGGGCGGGCCATGCAGAACCTTACCGCATCGGGACCGGCGGTTTCATCTGCGTTGCGGGTGTGGCGGGATGGCTGTGGTCCCGGCGGCTGGCTCGGGGTGAGCCGGGATGTTCGCGCGGTGGGCAGGTATGTTGTGGGCATGGCGACGGAGCCGCAGGCGCTGGGGTCGGGCGTTTATATGATCGATACGGCCATGTCGGGGTACTCCGGCATTACCGCCGCTTATGCGATCTTGGGTGATCGGCCGTGTCTCGTGGAGACGGGGACGGCGACGTCGGCGCCGGTGGTCCGTGAGGCGCTGGCGGGGCTAGGAGTCGAGGCGGCGGATCTCGCGACGATCGTCGTGACGCACATCCACCTCGATCACGCTGGCGGTGTCGGGGATCTCGCTGCCGCGTATCCACAGGCGCGGATCGTCGTGCAGGACTCCGGTGCTCGGCACCTCGCCGATCCGTCGCGGTTGATGGCCAGCGCGCGCCGGGTGTTCGGGCCGGCCATGGACACGATTTTCGGCGAGCTGCTGCCGACGGCGGCGGAGCGGATCGACACGATCGGGGACGTCGGTTCCGTCGACCTCGGGGGCGGGCGTCGGCTGGAGGCGCATCACACGCCGGGCCACGCGAGGCATCACCTCGGGCTGGTCGATTCGGCGACCGGCGACCTTTACGTCGGCGACGCCGCTGGCCTTTACATTCCGCCGGACGACGCTTCGTCGCAGACAGGGCTGGGAGCGGACGGCGCGATGGGCACGCTGCTTCCCGGCACGCCGCCGCCAGACTTTGACCTCGATCTGGCGCTCTCGTCGCTGCAGCGCATGGACGACCTAAGGGCACATCGGCTGCTGTTCTCGCACTACGGGCCGATTACCGCTGTGGCGGACGCGTTAGAGCGTGCGCAGGAGGAGCTGCGGGTTTGGGTTGGGATCGTGCGGGACGTCCGGGGCGAGGGGGCGGAAGAGTTCGACCTAGACCACGCGGTTGCGATGGTGCGTGATCGGACTCGGGACCGGTACGCGTCACTGCTCGCGCGGCCTGAGGTGGCCGCGAAGTTCGAGGCGTTGTCGTCGTCCGTGGCGAACGTGGCGGGGATCGCGCGGTGGCTGGAGGCCGAAGAGAAGCGCGCGAATGAGGAGTGAGAGGGTAACGGTCTGACGGTCTAGCAGGATAACGGCTTAACGGCCTAGCGGGAGGACGCAGATGTTGGTCGCCTTTTCGGTCACGCCACTCGGAGTCGGCGAGGACGTCGGCGTCTACGTGGCCGATGCGGTGCGCGTGGTGCGCGAATCGGGATTGCCCAACCGCACGGACGCGATGTTCACGACCATCGAGGGTGACTGGAACGAGGTGCTCGACGTGGTCAAGCGTGCGTGCGAGGCCACGCAGGCACGCGCGCAGCAGGACGGCGCGTCGGGACGCGTCAGCTTGGTGCTCAAAGCCGACATCCGCCCCGGCGTCACTGATGCGCTGGACTCGAAGGTCGCGACAGTCGAGCGGTACCTCGCGCAATCCCCGGAATCCGCTGAGTAGTCCGGCCCTAGCAAGCTC
This sequence comes from uncultured Actinomycetota bacterium, assembly GCA_963714445.1. Taxonomy (GTDB): domain Bacteria; phylum Actinomycetota; class Actinomycetes; order Streptomycetales; family Catenulisporaceae; genus Actinocrinis. Next base: position 7,097 of record CAVQPP010000275.1, on the reverse strand, counting down.
CGAGCCCCCGTCGCTCTAAAGCAACGACCACTGCGCTAAGCTGGGACTTTGCACCTGATCCGGCGCCGTCGTAGGGAGCAGCCGAGTCGTGTACGTCCTCCACGCTCTGTTCACTGACGTGGGCTGCTGGGAGCTGTGGGCAGAGGACTCGAGCCGGCCGCTGCTCGACCTCGAGGCCAAAGCGGCAGGCAAGCGTGCGACGCCGGGTAGCGCAGGCATGGCGCGACGCCATCCGTTCGCCGCAGACGCCGATGTCCTCGCGAAGCTGCTCGCCGCTGCCGGCGACGAGGACGAAATCGGCATGTCGGCCATGGTGCAGCGCGCCGACGCACGCGGCAGCGTGCCGCTAGCCCTCCCGTCGGACGACGCGGGTCCGCTGCCGTCGACGAGCTTCGCGCGGTTCGCCCTCGACGGGACCGCAGGTGGCCGTCCGGAAGCAGAGGGCGGACAAGGCGGCGCGTCGTCGCACGCAGGACGCGCGCGATCGGGCAAGGAACTGCGTCCGTGGATCGTGCCGACACTCGTGTTCGAACCCCGCGATGGCGCCGCGTTGCTGGCCGTCCTCGATGGCGAACGACTGGCGACCTTCGACGCGGACGGCGCGGAAACCGATGTCCCGCTTGCCGATACTGTGCGCTTCGCGAGCGCCGTCGCGCAGTTCGCCGAGGCGTTGGTGCGCCGCGGTGAGATCTTGCCCGACCTCGACGTGGACGAGGACACCGGTGATCACCACGCGGTCTGGCGTCCCGCCTACGCGTTAGACAGCGCGGCGCACCGTAAAGCACTGATCGACGCGATGCCACCGGTGTTCCGTGCACAGCTGCTCGACGCCGACGTCACCGGTCGACCGGCGTCCGACGTGCTCGATGGCGCGGTTAACGCACTCATTGATGCGTACGTCATCGCGGCGCTGACAGGTCCGCATGGCCTGGATGGCGAATCGCTCGCGCCGCCACGCGCCAGCAACGCCCTCCGTCCGAAGACTTACGTCGAAGAGCTCTGGATTGACGCGTTGACGTCGCCGCACGGGAATCTGCTCGATCCGGAGCTGCTGGACTTCGAAGACGCTGAGAAGCTGCTGACGGCCCTCGACGAATGGCGCACGACGCACGGCACATCCGCCGGGCCAGTGCGCACGTGCTTCCGGTTGCTAGCGCCGCACGACGAGGACGATCACGAAACCATCGGCGCTGGCGTCGGCGTCGGTGATCGAGTCGGTGGCGGCGACGGAGCGGCCCAGACCCCCTGGCGCGTCGAACTCCTCCTCCAATCAGTCGAGGACCCCTCCCTCCTCGCGACCGCGCACGAGGTCTGGCACCGCTCCGGCGCGGCACGACTTCTACGCGCGGCCGGTGCCGACCCGCGGCGCGATCTGCTCTCCGGTCTCAGCCGCGCCGCACGCGTCTTCCCGGCCCTCGGCTCCACGTTGCGCCAGGTCTCGCCTACCGAAGTCGTGCTCGACGCGGACGGCGCGCACGACTTCCTCACCAGGACCGCACCTGCCCTCGCCGGCAACGGCTTCGGCGTGCTGCTGCCGTCCTGGTGGCTCGCGGGGCGCGCGGACCTCGGGCTGACTCTCGCAGCTGTTCCGAAAGCCGAGCGTGCGCAACGGGATTCCGCATCAACATTCGAACCGGGCGTCGGATCAGGCTTCGGACTCGACGCGCTCGTGGACTACGAGTGGCGCGCCTCCCTCGGCGGCCAAACGCTCACCGAGGAAGAGTTCCAAGCGCTCGCCGAAGCCAAGAGCAGCCTGGTCCGGCTGCGCGGCCGGTGGGTCGAGGTGGACCGCGACCGGCTTGCCGCCGGCCTCAAGGCACTCGGCTCCCGGCGCAGCGGCGAGATGCGGGCCGGCGAGTTCCTGCGCACCGCGATGTTCGGCGTCGACGGCGACGGACTGCCGCTCGAGGGCGTCGAGGCGCAGGGCTGGCTCGGCGACCTGCTCTCCGGCATGGCCGAGCGGCGCTGCGAGCCGGCCAAGGCGCCGCCGGGGCTGCACGCGACGCTGCGTCCGTACCAGGAGCGCGGCGTCGGCTGGCTCGCGTTCATGGAGCGCGTCGGGCTCGGCGCCGTGCTCGCTGACTCGATGGGCCTTGGTAAAACTATCCAGGTCCTGACATTGCTCGAGCTGGAGCGCGCAGCCGCGGTCGAGCAGAACGGCGGCGCTCGCCCCCGGCCCGGCGATCTGCGCCCCACGCTGCTCATCTGCCCAATGTCGCTGGTCGCGAACTGGCAACGCGAGGCGGCGCGGTTCACGCCAGAGCTCGAGGTCCACGTGCACCACGGCGCGGAGCGGCTGTCCGGCGAGCAGTTCCGGGCGGCGGTCGCCGATACGCACTTGGTGATTACCACGTATGGCCTAGCGCTCCGCGACCGCACCGAGCTGGCCGCCGTGGACTGGCACCGCGTGGTCATCGACGAGGCGCAGGCCGTCAAGAACGCCGGGACCAAGCAGTCTCGCGCGGTGCGCGCGCTATCGGCCCCGCACCGCGTGGCGCTGACTGGCACGCCGGTGGAGAACCGGCTCACCGACCTCTGGTCGATCCTCGAGTTCGCGAACCCGGGGCTGCTGGGCAGCGCCGAGTCGTTCAAGGAGCGCTTCGCCCGGCCGATCGAACGCGACGGCGACGAACGCGCGGCCGAGCGATTGCGCCGCGCCACCGGCGCGTTCGTGCTGCGCCGCGAGAAGACCGATCCGGCGATCATCAGCGACCTGCCAGAGAAGGTCGAGATGAAGGTTGTCTGCAACCTGACAAAGGAGCAGGCATCGCTGTATCAGGCCACTGTCGACGAGATGCTGCGCGAGATCGCCGACGCATCGAAGGGCGTCCGCCGGCGCGGGCTCGTGTTGGCGCTGCTCACCCGGCTCAAGCAGATCTGCAACCACCCGGCGCACTTCCTGCGCGACGGCTCCCGGCTACCCGGCCGCTCCGGCAAGCTGGCCCGCGTCGAAGAGCTCTGCGACGAGGTGCTGGCCGCCGGCGAAAAGGCGCTGCTGTTCACGCAATACGCCGAGTTCGGCGGGATGCTGCGCGCGCACCTGGCCGAGCGCTTCGGCCGCGAGGTGGCGTTCTTGTACGGCGGCGTGCCGAAGCGTGCGCGCGACGAGATGGTGCAGCGCTTCGAGCAGACGGACGGCCCGCCATTGTTCGTGCTCTCACTCAAGGCCGGGGGAGTGGGGCTGAACCTGACCGCTGCCAACCACGTCATCCACGTCGACCGGTGGTGGAATCCGGCAGTCGAGAACCAGGCCACCGACCGGGCATTCCGCATCGGGCAGCAGCGGAACGTGCAAGTACGGAAACTGATGTGCGCGGGCACGCTCGAGGAGCGTATCGACCGCGTGATCGAGGAGAAGCAGGACCTTGCCGAACGGATCGTGGGCACCGGCGAGGGCTGGCTCACCGAACTGTCGGTGGCGCAGCTGCGCGACGTGATCAGGCTGGCCGCGGACGCGGTCGTGGAGTAAGCGGAGTAAGGCGGAAAGGAGGAGACGCGATGCGAGACGAGACACCGGAGCCGACGTCGTGGGACAAGGAGCATTATCCGGAGCTCTATACGTCGCCGCACTCCTCGGCGCAATCGTCGAAGCGGCCGGCGACCGGCCAACCGGCGCATCCAGCAGCGAAGGCACGTCGCGCCGCCGGTACCACATCGCGCTCCGACCGCAGCGCGAGCGGCGACGGCTGGTGGTCCAAGCGCTTCGTCGCGGTCATCGAAGGGTTCGGACACGGCGCCCGGCTCACTCGCGGCCGCGCCTACGCCCGCGCCGGCAACGTGCTCGACCTCTCAGTACGGCCGGGCGAGGTCGCGGCGAGCGTGCAAGGCACCCGGGACAAGCCGTACAGCGTCACGTTGCGGATCGACGTTTACTCGTCGGAGCAGTGGGCCCGCGTCGAGCGCGTACTTGCGGAGACACCCACGTACATCGCTGACCTGCTCGATGGCCGCATGCCGGAGCGCATCGACCGGGTATTCGCCGCCGCCGGCCTCACGCTCTTCCCGGTGCGCCGCGAATTCCGCACCGACTGCACGTGCCCTGATTGGGAGAACCCGTGCAAGCACGTCTCAGCGACCTGCTACGTGCTCGCAGAGTACTTCGACCGCGATCCGTTCGCGCTGCTGGCCTGGCGTGGCCGGGAGCGCGGTGCGCTGTTGCGTCGGCTCGAGTCGCTGCACGACGAGGAAGCGTGGCAGGAGGCTGAGGAGGAACCGCAGGACGCGCCGCTCGCGCAGCTCGTGGACGCCTACTGGCGTGCGGACGCGGCGCTGCCGGAACCGCTCGCGACGCGCCCCGACGTGCCGGCAGGTGCCATTCTCGACCGCCTCGGTCCGATAGGCCTCCAACTGCGCGGCGACGATCTACGAGACCTGCTACGCCCCGCCTATCGGGCGATGCGCGGCGGCCAAGGCTGAGCCGTCGGCCGTCGTCGGCGCCCTCCTCACTCTCAGCCGATCGGCTGAACCGTTATCTCATCCCACAATTCGTGGCCTCACAGTAGTTACCTAGAGCGCCAATTTTCTCTACAGTCACCACATACAGCGCCGCCGCTGCAAAAAGTCGTATGATCCGGCGGCGTGGTCCCGGCGGTTCCGGGGCAGGTGCGGGGTTCCGGAGCCGCCGGGACCCGATCGCGCCCGCCTTTTTCGCGCGCTTATCTGAATTCTGCGTTTCGCATGCTGCATGCGGCAGAATGCAAATTCGCGTGCCGCGTTGCCGCGCTCAAGCCCGACAGATGATCTCCCCATGCGCGATCGACAACCAGCCGTCCGAATCGGCGCCCCACGCGAGCCAGCCCTCTGACAGCCGCTGCAGTTCATCCTGCGTCGCCAATCCAGTCTCAAGCGCCTTGCGTGCAAACTCCGACTTGGTCACCCGATCAGCCCACAACCGCGCCCACCACGGCCGATCGCGTTCGTCGGCGTAGCACCACGTGGACGACGACGCGGTGACGTCCTCGAACCCTGCCTCGTGCGCCCACGCCAGCAGGCGACGTCCGGCGTCCGGCTCACCACCGCTCGCCCGCGCCACGGCCAGATACAGCCGCAGCCACGCGTCGAGTTCGGGCAGTTGCGGATACCAGAAGAACCCGCTGTAGTCGCCATCCCGAGCAGCGACGATCCCACCCGGCTTGCACACTCGCCGCATCTCTCGCAGAGCCCTGACAGGGTCGGCGAGATGTTGAAGCACCTGGTGCGCGTGTACGACGTCGAATGTCCCATCTGGGAATTCGAGCTCGATCACGTCGGCAACCGCGAACTCGATCCGGTCGGCGACGCCCGCGTCGGCCGCGTGCGCTGCCGCCTGTTCCAGGATCGCCGCCTCCCGATCGACCGCGACCACGCGGCCCGGTGCGACAAGCGCCGCCAGATCCGAGGTGATCGTGCCCGGCCCGCACCCTACGTCAAGCAGCGCCATGCCGGCTCGCAGGTGCGGCAGCAGGTACGCGGCGGAGTTCTGCGCGGTACGCCAAGTGTGCGAACGCAGGACGGACTCGTGATGGCCGTGAATGTAGCTGGCTTCCGAGGCGGTCATCGGATCTGCCTCCTTCATCTTCACGTTTGCGCCGACCATAGCAGCCCGTCTCAGGAAGCGAGCAAGCATGTATCGGAATACGAGACAGCCTAGCTTCGGGCATTCCGGACGTGAGCGGTGTGTTGAGTGAGTACGATGAGCATCGAACCAGGAAGGAGTCGTCCCGTGAGTACGAGCGACAGCGGTACCCCTCGCCAGGTCGTGGATAACCCGACCTCCTATGTGGCGAGCCACATCCGCGATTACGTCGAGTCCGGCGGCGAGAAGGGACACGAATGGCGTGAGGGCGTCCAGACGCTGCTGCTCACGTCGAAGGGACGTAAGTCAGGCTTGTGGCGGCGTACCGCGCTGATCTACGGCCGTGACGGCGAGAATTACGTCATCGTGGCGTCGAAGGGCGGAGCCCAGAAGCACCCGCTGTGGTACCTGAACCTGAACGCCAATCCAGACGCTGAGATCCAAGTCGGCGCGGACAAGTTCAGCGTGCGCGCGCACACCGCCGAGGGCGCCGAGCGGGATCGGCTGTGGCGGACGATGGCCGCCATTTGGCCGGACTACAACAATTATCAGACTAAGACGGACCGAGAGATTCCCATCGTCGTGCTTGAGCCGACCAAGTGACTTCCGATCATCCGATCGGCTAGCTCTTTTGGCTCAATAACGGAGGGGAGCCGGTTCTGGAGCCGCACCGAAATGCGGTTCCAGACCGGCTCCCTGTCGTTGCCGACCGTCAGCCCTTCACGCACACGACCTGTCGCAGCTCGGCCACGATCTCGACCAGGTCCGTCTGAGCGGCCATCACCTGCTCGATCGGCTTGTACGCACCCGGAATCTCGTCGATCACGCCGAGATCCTTTCGGCACTCGACGCCGGCCGTCTGGTCGAGCAGATCGTTCTGGGTGAACTCCTTACGCGCCTTGGACCGGCTCATCCGCCGACCCGCGCCGTGCGACGCGGAGTTGAAGGCCGCCGGGTTACCCAGCCCGCGCACGATGTACGAACGCGTGCCCATCGAGCCCGGGATGATCCCGTAGTCGCCAGCCCCGGCCCGGATCGCGCCCTTACGCGTGACCAGCAGCTCCTGGCCCTCGTACGTCTCCTCCGACACGTAGTTGTGGTGGCAGGAGATGACGTCGCCGAAGCTCGGCGCCGCGGCCTTGAACTCCCGGCGCACGACGGCCTGATACAGCGCCATCATCACGGCACGGTTGAGCCGCGCGTACTCCTGCGCCCAGTGCAGATCGGCGAGGTACGCGTCCATCTGCGGCGTGCGCTTGATGAACACCGCCAAGTCGCGATCGACCAGGCCCTGGTTGTGCGGCAGCGACCGGGCCACGCCGATGTGGAACTCGGCCAGCTCCTTGCCGATGTTGCGCGAGCCGGAGTGCAGCATCAGCCAGACCCGGTCCTCGGTGTCGAGGCAGAACTCGATGAAGTGGTTGCCCGAACCGAGCGTCCCCATCTGACCGAATGCACGCTCACGCCGCGCCTTCACCGCCGGAGCCAGCTCGCCGAACCGCGCCCAGAAGCCGTCCCAGCCCGACGCCGAGAAGCCGTGCAG
>CAVQPP010000274.1:0-18897 GCA_963714445.1 uncultured Actinomycetota bacterium | reverse complement strand
TGGGCCGCCCGGGCCCCGGACCCGGCCCCGCTGGCCCGCCCGGGGAGCTGGCGGCAGCGCCACCTGGGTCACCCTGCCCGGATTTCGGGCCGCCGAGCAGCAAGCCGGTCGCCACGATTGTGGGCGGGGTGCCGGTGCTGGTCTGCGCGGTCCGCGGCACTCTGTACGCATACCGGGACGCTTGCGCGGTGTGCGCTGGATCGCTGGCCGACGGGACCCTCACCGTGGGCGAACTGGCCTGCGCCAGCTGCGGCACCCGCTATGACGTGCGCGCGGCCGGGCCGGAGCAGTCGGCGACCCGGCGGCCCACCTCGACCCGGTTCCGCTGCTGGCCGACAGCGCCAGGGAGTCCGGGTCGCGGTGGCCACCGACAGGAGGCGATCCGGTCGTGACCCGGTCGCAGGGGCTGCGCCGGTTTGCCGTGCCGCCGCAGCAGGCGCCAGCCCAGCCTGCCACGGCGCCCCCGGGCCCGGTGTCCCCGACCGTGGCACCAGCGGGCGACCAGCCGCGGCCGGCGAGGAGAAGTGCGGGTTCGGCGCGACCGGGATCCCGGCCGGGCACAGCCACGTGGCGGACCTGGAACAGTCCAGCCTGATGTGCGCCTGCCGGGCCTGCTACCTGCTGTTCACCCAGCCTGGCGCCGGACGGGCCAAATACCGGAGCGTGCCGGACCGGTATCTGCGCGACCCGGACCGGACGCTCGGCGCGGCCGAGTGGGACGAGCTGCAGATCCCGGTCGGGCTGGCGTTCTTCCTGTACCGCTCTGACCCGGGTGAGCTGAGCTGCTTCTACCCGAGCCCGGCCGGCGCCACCGAATGCGCGCTCGACCTGCCCGCCTGGCAGCGGCTGGCCGCCGGGCATCCGCTGCTCGGCCAGGCCGAGCCGGACGTGGAAGCCGTGCTGATCAGCCAGGACGAAACGGTCGGTATCGAACTTCATCGTGCCGGTGGACGCCTGCTACGAGCTGGCCGGGCGGATGCGGATGCTGTGGCGCGGCTTCGACGGTGGCACCGAGGCCCGGCAGAGCATCGCGGAGTTCCTGGCCGATGTCCGCCGCCGGGCCAAGCCGTCCCGCGGGACCCCAGCCATGCCTGAGCTGGTGTTCGACTGCATCGGCGCCCGGCCGGAGCGATACGCGGTCGTGCCCTCGTTCAGCCTGACGCTGCGCATCAGCGAACAACCGGGCAGCCGGTGGACGCGATCGCGCTGCGTGCGCAGCTCCGCATCGAGCCATTCCGGCGGGCGTATTCCGATGCCGAGGCGGACCGGCTGCACGACCTGTTCGGCGAGCGGCAGCGCTGGTCGGACACGCTCAAGCCGCTCCAGTTCGCGATGCTCTCCACGATGGTGCCCGGGTTCACCGGCAGCATCAGATCGACCTGCCGGTGCCGTTCAGCTATGACCTGCAGATCGCCTCGACGCGGTATTCAGCTCGCTGGATGACGGGGAGATCCCGCTGCTGCTGCTGTTCAGCGGGACGATCTTCGGCCAGGCGAACGGGCGGCCAGGTGCAGCAGGTGCCGTGGAGCAGGAAACCACGTTCCAGCTGCCGGTCAGCCTGTGGCGCGAGGCGGTGGCGTGCGACTTCCCGGACGCGGCGTGGATCACGATGAACCGCCACACGCTCGATGAGCTGATCCGGTTCAAGACCCGGCACGCGCTGCCCACCTGGGACGCCACCGTGGCCGCGCTGCTCGCCCAGGCCGCCCGGGAGGAGACATGACACCCCCTGTGTCAACCTCGCGCCCGCTTTCGGCTCGGTGAGTGTGGCTGCGGCTGTGTGTTTGGCGGGGTCGTAGGGGTTGCCGTCGAGCCAGCAGCGCCATATGACGCGGATCCAGGCGCGGGCGAGGATGCGCACGGCGTGTGGGTGGTCTTTGCCGCCGGCGCGGGCGTCGTTGTAGATCTTCGCGGCCCAGGGGCTGGCGTGCCGGCTGTTGTCAGCGAAGGTGGTGATCGCGGCGCGGAAGCGCTTGTTGCAGGCCCAGCGGAAGTGCACGGCGCGGTGCTTGCCGGATTCTTTGGTGACCGGTGTGCAGCCGGCGAGGGCGGCGACGGCGTCGGGGTGCTCGTAGGCTTGGCGGGCATCGCCCCACTCGGCGAGCACCTGGGCGGCGTTGACCTGACCCGACCTTGGCAGCGACGTGAAGATCGCGCCGTCCGGGTGCTCCCCGAGGTGGGCGGCGGTCGAGCGGTCGAGGTTTTTCACCGATGCGTTCAGCGCGGTGAGCACGCCGACCGCAGCGAGCACGGCGTCGCGGAGCGCCTCGGTGAGGGCCTCGCCGGTGGCGCCGGCGGGGCACCGCGCAGGCGGGCGAGCAGCTCGGTGGCGGTGCGGCGGCCGCAGTAGCCGTGCTTGGCGCAGAACGCGGTCATCCGTTTCTCGCCGAGGTGAGCGGCCGTTGGGGGGTCGGGTAGCGGGTGAGGAACTCCAGGCTGATCGGCGACTCGATGTCGGCGAAGATGGCCTTGGCGCCAGGCCAGTGCGCGTCCAGCAGCGCGCAGAGCTGGTTAGTGGCCGCGACCCGCATCTCCACCAGGTCCCCGCGGGTGCGCACGACGGTGCGCAGCGCGTTCGTCTCGTCGGAGTAGGGGGCGACGGCCCGCAGCTTGCGCGCGCGCAGCCGCAGGTACTCGGCGATCACGGCGGCGTCCCCGGCGTCGGATTGGCACCCGAGAGCACCTCGCCGTCGCGCCAGGTCTTGATCGCGTTCGGCTTGACCGGCACCACCGGGTGCCCCGCCTCCAGCAGCAGATCCACCAGGCGGCCGTTCGGGCGCTCGATGGCGACCGGCATGCCACCGGGCTGCCCGTAGCGGGCCAGGCGGCGGATCAGCGTGGCGATCCGTCTGCGGAATGCTCGATCTGAACTGTCCGGATCTTGCCGCCGGCGTCCAGCACGCACACGGCGTGGGTCTCGGCGGCCCAGTCGATCCCGGTGAAAAACAGCGCTTCAGGCAGCGCAAACGACACAGAAGCTCCTCAAGATGGCAGCGACGGCCCGGCGGCGGCGAGGCTGACTCCCGGGCGGTCACTAACTGGCGCTCTGCGGCGCATCCCACTGTTGCCGGTCTGCAGCCCCGGAAAGCCGGGGGCGGCGGTGTCATGCAGGCCCTTCACAGGCGACCGCACAGGCCGTCACCCGGCTCCCACCGAGTCCCAACAACGAGCACCCTAGTGGTGCCCGTGAGAAGAGGGTGCCCAGTGACCGGGCGGGAGCGGCACCCGCGGACCAGGCCCTGGACCAGGCCCTGGGGCACGCGGCAGGTGGCCCACGCGATCCTCTACGAGGGCTACCTGCTCTACCCGTACCGGGCCTCGGCGCAGAAAACCAGGAGCGGTTCCAGTTCGGCGTGCTCATGCCGCCGGGGTACGCCCAGGTCGATCCGGTCAGCCGGCCAGCAGCCAGACCGAGTGCGTCCTGGAGCCCAAATCCGCCGCGGAGCTGACCGCGCGGATCCGGTTCCTCCAGCTGCGGCGGCGGACGGTGCTGGCCGCGCCGGGCTTGCCGAGGCCGGCTCGCTGCGGGTGGGCGGCACCGAGTACCTGCCGTGGGATGAGGCGGCCGAACACGAGCGCGAGGTCACCGTCCCGCTGGCCAAGCTGCTGTCCGGCGGGGCGGAGTTCCCGTTCAGCGTGCCCGGCGGGTTGGACGAAGAGGATCTGGCCGGGCCGGACGGCCAGCTGGCCGGCCGGCTGGTGCGCCGCTGGCAGACGCTGTCCGGGGTGATCCGGCTGAGCGCGGAACGGCTGCCCGGGCCGTACGGCGCGGTCCGGCTCCGGCTGACGGTGGCCAACGGCAGCGAGGTCGCCTGGCCGCTCACCCGGCGCGCCGATGGGCTGCCGTTCGCCCTGGTCGCCGCCCATTCGCTGATCTCCGTCCCGGGCGGCCGGTTCCTGTCCATGACCGACCCGCCGGAATGGGCCGCGCCCGTGGTGAGCGGCTGCGTGAACACCGGCACGTGGCCCGTGCTCGGCGGCCCGGCGGGCTGCGCCGAGCTGGTCCTGTCCTCGCCGGTCATCCTGTACGACCACCCCGAGATCGCCGCGGAGAGCGCGGGCCAGCTGTACGACTCGACCGAGATCGACGAGATCCTGACGTTGCGCACGCTGACGCTGACCGACGCGGAGAAGCAGCAGGCCCGGGACACCGACCCGCGGGCCGCCGAACTGCTGGACCGGCTCGATCACCTGCCGCCCGAGATGCTGGAGCGGATGCACGGCGCCATCCGCTACCTCCAGCCGGCGGGACTGGCCGGGCGCCGGGTCCCGGACAGGCGCGGCCCGGGACAGCGCGGGCCGGGTAGCGCGGGGGGAAGGCCGGGCCGGGCGGCGCGCGGCGGGGCCGATCCAGCCGATCGCCGGGCAGGCGCCGTGGTGGGATCCCGGCGCAGACCATCGGTATCGCCGGAATCCGACCACGTGCTGATCGCCGGGATCCTGGTGGCCCGGGGCAGCCGGGTGCGGATGTGCCCGGGCCATCGCCGGGCCGACGCGCAGGACCTCTTCCTGGCAGGCCGGACCGCGCTGGTCGAGGCGGTGCTGTTCGACGTGGACGGCCAGGTGCACCTGGCCCTGCTGCCGGACGACGACCCCGCGGCCGACCTGCAGCGCAGCCACGGCCGGTTCCTGTACTTCGGCCCGGACGAGGTGGAGCCTCTCGGGGCCACAAGCTAACCAGGCAACCCAGCAGGCAGAGGAGGACCAGGATGATCGGCAGGCTCGTCAAGGCAGGGGTGGTGGCCGTGTTCTCGCGGTGATCATCCAGTCCCTGCCAACATCAAGCGCTATCTCGAACTGCGCGAGATGTAGCGCCCGCGCGCGGCCCGACAAGGCAGGCAAAATGGAAACGATCATTGGCTTCGTCGTCGGCTACCTGACCGGGGTGAGCGAGGGGAAGGACGGGCTGAAACGGGCCCGCGCCTCGGTGCAGGCGATCAGGAACTCACCCGAGTTCCGCCAGATGGTGTCGGATGCGGTCACGGTGGCGCAGGGCATGGCGGGCCGGGCGGCCAAGGGCGGGCTGAGCGGCACGGTCAGCAGCGTGGCCGAGCTGATCAGCAACCGGGCCAGCGAGCGCGGCCAGCGCGCCGCCTGAGCGTCCGCACAGTCAGCAGCGGCCCGGCGCCAGCCGGGGGCGCCACGGCGTGGACTTCCCGCCACGTAGTCCTATATGCATGACTATGCCCGTCATGCCGCTGCCGCCCTGGCGCCGCCGGTCCGCTAGCCGGCTGTGCTGAAAAGCCGCCGCGCGTTCCCGCCGCGGCCATGCCGCCGCCCTGGCTGGTCGAGGTGGTCCGGCCGGTCCCGGTCAAACCGCCGTGGGCGGCAATGCTGCGCGCTGCCTTGGCCGTCTGCGGGCCACTGGCGCTGGGGCATATTCTCGGCGCGCCGGTGCCCGGCGAGCTCGCCGCGATCGGTGGCCTGCTCGGCGCGGTGGTGGACCGGGGCGGCACCTACCCGGCCCGGATCAAGCGGGTGGCCTGCGCCGGGGTGTTCGGTGGCGCGGCCGGGCTGCTGCTCGGCATGCTGGTGCACGGCCGTGGCTGGCTAGCCGTGCTGGTCCTGGTGCTGGTGGCCGGCCTGTCCGCGGTGCTGTCCACGGCCGGGGCGACCGTGGCCACCACCAGCCTGCAACTGCTCGTCTACACCATCCTCGGCACCGGCCCGCTGGGCACGATCCGGCCGTGGTGGTGGCCGCCCGCCCTGCTGCTGGCCGGCGTGGCCTGGTCGCTGCTGCTGTTGCTGCCCAGGTGGCTGGCCAGCCCGCTGGCGGCGGAGCAGCGCAGCACCGCGGCCGTCTACCGGGCCATGGCCCGCGCGCTGCGCGCAGCAGGCACGCCGGACTTCGCGGCCGCGCACCAGGACGTGGTGACCGCGCTGAACGCCGCCTGGGACGACCTGGCCTCGCGCCGCGCGCGGACCAGCGGCCGGGATCCCGGGCTGGTCCGGATCGCGGCGCTGCTCAACCTGACCCACCCGCTGACCGAGGCCGCGGTGACCGCGGTGCAGGAGGGGGTCCACGTCGCGCCGGAGGTCCTGGACGCGATGGACGGGATCGCCAGCGCGCTGCAGTTCGGCACGACGGTACCGCGGTCGCCGCCGGTGACCGGGCGCAGCCCGGGCGAACGGGCGCTGGCCGCCGCGGTGGCCGCCGCGGCCATGCGCTGGCCAGCGCCAGCCCGCCCGGCCAGATGCCCCGGGTGCCGCGACGCCGCCTCCGGGACCGGCTGCACGACGTGATCGACGAGACCCTCGAGCAGCAGGCTGACCCGGATCTTCGCACTGCGGCTGATGGCGTCCATCGGGGTGGCCGAGGTGATCAGGCAGAGCGTCTCGGTCGAGCGCTCGTACTGGGTGGTGCTCACGGTGGCCATCGTGCTCCGCCCCGATCTGGGCTCGGTGTTCGCCCGTGCCCTGCAGCGCGGCATCGGGACTGTGGTTGGCGCCGTGCTCGGGGCGGTCATCCTGATCCTGATCCCACCCGGGCCACTGCTGCTGGTGCCGGTCGCCGTCTTCGCCGCGCTGCTGCCATACGGCCGGGAGCGGAACTGGGGGCTGTTCGAGCACGTTCCTGACCCCGCTGGTCGTGCTGCTCATCGACCTGCTGCGGCCGCTCGGCTGGGGCTGGCCCTGGACCGGCTCATCGACACCCTGATCGGCTGCGCCATCGTGCTGCTGGTCGGGTACGCGCCGTGGCCGTCGAGCTGGCACGCTCACCTGCCGCTGCAGCTGGCCACCGCGCTCGATATGGTGGCCGGGTACACGGACCAGGCACTGCTCGGCGCGCCCGGCCGCTCGGCGCTCCGGCGGACTACCTACCGGGCCTGTCTGACCTGCGCGCGGAGTTCCAGCGGACCATGGCAGAGCCGCCGTCAGTGAGCAGGCGGGCCGCCCGGCTGTGGCAGGCCCTGATTCGGGCTGGAGCATGTCATGGACACGGTGATGCGCACGTCGGTGGAAGACGAGCAGGAGGGCTGGCGGCCCGCGGCGGCGGATCGCGCACAGCTGGTGACCGCGCTGCGCGCGATGGCCGACAGCATCCGGGCCAGCCGCCCCGCCGCCAACCCACTGCCGTACCGCGAAGAACTCCGTCCGGCGGCCGACGCCATCCGGGATGTCCAGCGGCTGCTGGCCGGCGACCGCGCGGCCTAGGCACCGGCGTGTCGGCGGACTGGCGGACCACCGCCCGGGACGGGCTGGTCGTACTGCTCACCGTGACCACCGGCGCGGTGAACGCGGCCTCGTTCCTGTACCTGGGCCACGTGTTCTGCAGCGTGATCACCGGGACCCTGGTGCTGCTCGGCATCTCGGTCGGCACTATGACCCGGGGCTGGCGCTGAACTGCGGAGTGGCCGTGGTCAGCTACATCGTGGCGGTGGTGGCCGGGACGCCGCTGGCGGTCCGCCGGGCGGGCCGCTGGCTGGAGGGCTGGCCGGTGCGGCGCTGGCACCGGGCTCCAGGCACCGCGAGATCTGGCCGTCCTGGCTCACCGTCGCGCTGGCCGTGGAGTCTGCATACGGCCTTGTTCTCCTGGGCTGGAACTGACCAGCGGCCGGCCGTCCGGCGTAGCGGAGCGGCTGCTGCTGGCCGCCGCCGGGGTGGCCATGAACATCCAGGCCGCGACGTCCGCCAGCTCGGCGAGATATCGACGACCTACCTGACCGGCACGCTGACCGGGGTGATCTCGGCGCTGGCCACTGGCCGGACGCCCGAGGGGCTGCGCCGCAGCCTGGGCATCTTTGCCTCGCTGGCGATCGGTGCGATCCTCGCCGCGCTCATCACGATGTACCAGCCCGCGCTGCTGCCGATCCTTGTCCTGGCGCCGATCGCGCTGGTCGTCTGGGGTGGCGTCAGCCCGGTTCGGGCCCCGCCCGGCCATTGTGACCGAGGCCAGCCTGGCCGACGGGTGCAGCCCGCCGGGCGGCCCAAGGCCCTAACCGACCTCCCGGGCTGGCTGGCGCCGGTCCGCGAGGTACCCGGCCACGACAATGATGCCGAGGCGCGCGGCCGGCGGCAGCGTGACCAGCCCGGGCAGCTGGTAGCGCCAGCTGAACTCGAAGAAGTCCGAGGCCAGCAGCACAGCGGCCGCACTGGCCATGGTGAGCAGGCACGCCTCCGCTGTGGCGCGCCGCTCCGGGCTGGCCCGGCGGCGCAGCAGCCCGCAGCAGCCAGGCCGCCACCGTGGCCAGCAGGAACAGCGGGCCCGGCGTATACCCCCCGCCGAGCTGGTAGCCGCGCAGGAAGCTGGCCAGCCCGGTGGCCACGGCGGGCCGGTCGGCGTACCGGCGGCGGGCCCGGATCACCCTGGCCTTGCCCGCCGGGGTGAGATGGACGAACTGCAGCCGCCCGTGCCGCAGGCTGATGTACGGCGGGTAGACCGGGTAGTCCCGCTGGAACTGCCACCGGGTAATGGTCACGTCACCCCGGCGGTGTCCCGGGTCAGGGCGAACAGCTTGACCGAATCCCGGGCACGCCGCGGCCACCGAGCGGTGCGGATCGGCGCCTGGCGGCTGAACTGTCCGGCGAACGTGATGTGCGGCATGCCCCTGGGCGGGACGGCGGTCTTGATCGGCGATCCGGCGCCGTGGTCCAGCCAGTCCGGGCCGAGCAGTTGCTGCTGGTGCGTTGGGCACAGCGCGCGTTCGTAGCGGGGCAGCGAGAGCTGGCGCAGTCGGCCGCCGCGGCGGTCCGCCCGTAGATCGTGCCGGCCGCGTAGGGGCCAGCCCGAAGTGCTTGATCGTCCCATAGTTGCGGTAGCTGATGAACAGGATGGGCAGCGCGAACGCGACCGCCAGCGCCACCGCCTGCATCAGCTTGTGCCGCCCCCGGGCACGGCAATGAGCAGGTAGAGCAGGCCGGGCAGGATGAAGATCTCACCGATCTGCCGCACCGTCGCCGAGGCGCCCAGCGCCAGCCCGCCCGCCAGCACCAGCGCGGTCGGTGGCCGCCGCTCCCAGAGCAGGACGGCCAGGCCCGCCACGATCAGCACCTCGAACGCGGTGTCCGGCATGATCGACTGCTCGATCTGCAGCTGGTACGCGTCCAGCAGCACCGGTGCGGTGGCCAGTGCGGCCAGCCAGTTCGGCACGCCACGGCGGCGCAGCACCAGGTACAGCACGACGGCCATGGCCAGCCCGGCCAGGTGCTGCAGCGCGGCCACGGCGGCCAGGTCGCCGACCTTGAGGAACGCCTGCAGCATCAGCTGATACCCGGGCGGGTCGTTACCCGGGTACGCGCCGAACAGGTACTTGACCGAGTCGATGTAGACCAGAGCCTGGCCGGTAGGCGAGCTGGGTCACCACGCGCAGTGCCAGGCCCGCGGCCAGCAGGATGACCATCAGCCAGTGCCGCCGCCGCCCGGCCGCCGCGGCCCAGGAGACCCCGGCCGGTACTGGCGGTAGCCCCGCCACGCAGGCAGGCCGGATCGGCGCGGACCCGCGCAGGAATCGCTCGCATGGCCCCCCCGGAAGCTCTTGGTAAGCGTAACGGAACTCTTGGTAACTCCTGCAGCAGCCTAGCGGGCGGGCCCCATCCGCCGGGCTAGCCGCGGGCCAGCCGGGCCGGCACCGGCGGGCTGTCAGCCCCCGTGCCTAGCATCTCCCATGCCCGCCATCCCCACGCACCCGGGGTCCGAGTCCTGGGCGTCGCTCCGTGCCCAGGTCAGACGCCAGGCGGCCGGGCTGGCCGCACCCGGGCCGTCTGGCCCGGGGCAGTGCCGGACCTGCCGCGGCCCGGCCCAGCCTGGTTATACCCGGTGCTTCCAGTGCCGCCTGCACGCCGAGAGCGCCCCCGGCAGCCTGGCCGACGTGGTGGTGCCGGTTGGGTACGCGCCGAAGGGCAGCCGCCTGGCCCGGCAGCTCTGGCAGTACAAGGCCGGGCAGGACAGGGCCGGGCGGGCCGCTGCGCGGCGCGAACTGCGGGCGCTGCTGCTCGTCTTCCTCCGCGACCACGGGCCGTGTGTCTGGCGCGCCGCCGCGATGCCGCCGCCCAGCCACGTCGCGGTGGTGCCCAGCGGCCGTGCCCGGCCTGGCCCGCGCCCGCTGGCCAGCCCTGATCGTGGTGTACCTGGCGCTGCCTGAGGCGCGGCTGGTCGTCAGCACCCCGGACGGCCCGGGCGGCCACCACCTCGATCCAGGCCGGTTCCGGGCCCGCCGGCCGCTGCCCGGCGCGGCCGTGCTACTGCTCGACGACACCTGGACATCCGGCGGCAGCGCGGAGGCCGCGGCGGTCGCGTTACGGGCAGCAGGCACCCGGCATGTGGGCCGTGCTGGTGCTGGGCCGGCGCCTGGACCGGCTGCCGCCCAGGGCCTGGGCCAGCCGTTCCGGCTGGACCGCTGCGCGGTAGTCGTTGCCGCCGCTCGATCGGCTTAACCCCGTGATTTCCTTGATAACCCCTCACGGACCGCGCTCGTCCGCCGCGCCCGGCGCATCAACCGGGAAACTCGCCGGCGCTCCACCCCGATGCGCACACCGAGCTCAACTTCACGCTCGCCCGCTCGAACTGCTGGTCGCCACGATCCTGTCCGCGCAGACCACCGACGTGCGGGTCAACTCGGTGACCCCGGTGCTGTTCGCCAAGTACCCGCAGCGCCGCCGATTACGCGGCCGCCGACCGGGCCGAGATGGAGACGATAGTCGCCTCCACGGGCTTCTTCCGAGCCAAGACCAACTCGGTCATGGGGATGGCCCGGGCCCTCTGCGAGCGGTTCGGCGGCGAGGTTCCCGCCCCGGGCTGGACGACCTGGTCACGCTGCCCGGTGTGGGCCGCAAGACCGCCAACGTCGTGCTGGGCAACGCCTTCGGCATACCCGGGCTGACGGTCGACACCCACTTCGGGCGCTTGGCCCGGCGTTTCGGCTGGACGTGGCAGAACGACGACCCGGTGAAGGTCGAGCAGGACGTCGCCGGGGGCTGATCCCGCGCAAGGGGGAGTGGACGGACCTGTCCCACCGGCTGATCTGGCACGGCCGGCGGCGGTGCTTCGCCCGCAAGCCGGCCTGGGGGGCCTGCCCGCTGGCCCGCTGGTGCCCGTCGTACGGGGAGGGGCCGACCGACCCGGTGGTCGCGGCCAAGCTCGTCAAGCCCGGGCCGTTCTCATGACCTCCCGCGCGGCCGAGGCCCCGGACGACCGGCCGCCCGCCCCGCGCTGGCTCACTGATCTGGCCGCCAGGGCGGCCCGCATGGACGTGATGCCGCCGCTGCTCCAGCCTCCGCCGGACGGCGGCCGCCCGTCGGCCGTACTGGTCCTGTTCGGCGACGGCCCGGACGGCCCTGACCTGCTGCTGGTGCAGCGTGGCCCCGGGCTGCGCCGGCACGCCGCCAGCCCGCCTTCCCCGGCGGTGCCGTTGACCCCGGTGACGGGGGGCCCGGTGCTGGCCTGGCGCTGCGCGAGGCGGCCGAGGAAGCCGGGGTGGACCCGGCCGGGGTGGAGGTGCTGGCCGTACTGCCCGACCTGTTCATCGCGCGCTGTGGTTCTCGGTCTACCCCGGCGCTGGCCTGGTGGCGCCGTGGGGTCCCGGTCGCCCCGGCCGACCCGCCGAGATCACCGCCGTGGCCCGCGTCCCGCTAGCGAGCTGGCCGACCCGGCGAACCGGGCTGACGCATCCGGCTCCCGTCCGGACAGGCCGGCTCGGCCTTCCGGGTCCGCGGCATGCCCATCTGGGGCATTCACCGCGGTGCCGGTCGAACCGGCTCCTCGCGCTCGGTGGCTGCGAGCAGCCCTGGGATTACGGCCGGGTGAGGAGTTGCCCCCGGAGCCATTGCCCGCCGGGGGCTGAAGCCCAGGCCGCGGCGAGTTCGGGCCTGGCCTATTAGCACAGTGCGGCCAACCACCGGACTGCGCGCTATAGGTTGGCTGTGTCCGGTGACCTGCTCGACCTCATCTTGATCGCGCTGATCGCGGCCTTCGCGGTGGCCGGATACCGGCAGGGCTTCATCATCGGCGTGCTCAGCCTGGCCGGATTTGTCGCCGGGGTGGCCTCGGGGCGTACATCGCGCCGGATCTCCCGCGCGCTGGTCAGAGCCCGACCTGGCAGGCATTCATCGCGATCCTGATCGTTTTCGGCATGGCCGTGGTCGGCATGCTGATCGCCTCCGGCATCGGTGTCGCGGTTCGTTCCCGCGTCACCGGGCGCCCGGCGACCATACTCGACTCGCTCGGCGGGGCCGCGGTGAACGTCATCGCGGTGCTGGTTGTCACCTGGCTGATCGGGTCCTCGTGGGGGAACGCGCCGTTCCCTGTGATCGCGCGGCAGGTCAACGGGTCGGCGGTGCTGCGGACCGTGGACAGGATCATGCCCGGTGCCGCGCTGTACCTGCCGGTCTTCCCGCAGCTGCGCAGCCTGCTCAGCAGCGGCCTGTACTCCCAGGTGTTCAGCGGGATCGGCGTGGAGACCAGCCTGAACCTGCCGGTGCCGAGCCCGGCCGTGCTCGACTCAGCGGGCCTGAGCCGGGTCCAGCCGGGCATCGTCAAGATCGAGGGTGCCGCCCCGTCCTGCTCGCTGGATATCGAAGGCTCCGGTTTCGTCATCTCGCCGCACCACGTGCTGACCAACGCGCACGTGGTGGCGGGGGTGACCGGCGGCCCCGATGTCATCTCTGCCGCTGGCGGCCATGCCACGCCCTACCGGGCCACGGTCGTGCTCTACAACCCGAAGACCGACCTGGCCGTCCTGTATGTCCCCGGCCTGACCGCCCGGCGCTGAAGTTCGCCGGCCGGCTTCCGACGGAACGGCGCCATCATGGCCGGCTATCCGCTCAATCACGCGTTCACGCCGTCCCGGCGACCATCGGCCGGGCGATCAGCGCCTACGGCCCGGACATCTACCAGAATGCCTTCGTCCGCCGGACATCTACCCGATCCGGGCGCAGATTGAGCCAGGCAACTCCGGTGGCCCGCTGCTGGCGCCGGACGGCAAGGTCTACGGGGTCGTCTTCGCCGCTTCGACCTCCTACAAGGACACCGGCTACGCCCTGGCTGCCAGCCAGGTCGCCAGAGACGTCGGCGAGGGCGAGAACGCCGTACCGCGGCGTCGACCCAGACCTGCCAGGGCGGCTAGCCGCTGCCTGGCCGGGTGCGCAGCGTGATCGTGAGCCCGGCGGGATCGACGCCGGCAGCACCGTCCCGCTTGATGCGGGCGGCAAGCTCGCCGCCGAGCGCTCAAGACCGGCCACGTCGACGCCGTGCGGACCCGCTGCCGGGTATCCCGACAGGCGGCCAGCCCCGCGCTCCAGCAGCGTGATCGCCCCGCGCGCGTTACCGCGGCGCGCGTGCGTCAGTGCCACGGCGAGCTGGGCCAGGCCCTGCCACAGGTCGCGCTCGGCCGCCGGCGCTGACTTCCAGGCAGCCTCGAGCACCTCGTGGGCGTGGAATGGCCGTCCGTCATCGAGCAGGTGCTGGGCGGCGGCTAGCGCCTGCGCCGGAGCCAGGGCCTCGTCGCCGGTGACAGGCTGGCCGGGCGCCTGGCGGCCGAGCGGCCGGCAAGCTCATCGCGAGGCCGCGCATTGCGCGCCCGCCCGGCCGCGTCCCGGTCCCGCTGGCCAGGCACCGGCTAGCGCTCAGGTTCGGGATCAGCCAGCCAGGAGCGCAGCTCGAGGTCGAAACGGTCCGGCACTTCCTCGTGCGGGAAATGCCCGGCACCGTCCAGCAACCGCCAGCGGTACGGCGCCTCGACGTGCACCCCGGAGCCGCGGGCAGCGCTCGGCAGCACGCACGGGTCGAGAGCGCCATGCAGGTGCAGCGTCGGCGCCTGGATCGGGGAGCGCATCATCCGGGTGTAAGCGCAGCCCGTCCGGCCGGAACCGGACCGCAAGTACCAGCGGTGGTATTCAAGCGCCGAGTGCGCCACCGACGGCACGGACATGGCCGCCCGGTACCGCGCCTCGGTCTCCGGATCCGGCCAGCCCGGTCCGGACCAGGCCGACAGCAGATGCCCGACCCGGCTGGCGCTCGTCCCAGCAGCCGCCGCTCGGGCAGCACCGGCAGCTGGAAGCCCAGCGCGTAGCTGACGCTCCTGGCGTGCGCGAACGGCGCCGACGCACGGCCGGGCGCAACCGCAGCGGGTGCGGCATGGAGACGACGGCGAGGCGGCGGACGACTTTCGGGTAGTAGGTCGCCATCGTCCAGGCAATCAGGCCCCCCAGTCGTGCCCGACCACCACCGCGTTCGCCTCGCCCAGCGCCCGGACCAGCCCGGCCGCGTCGGACGCGGCGGTCATCAGGTCGTAGCCGCGGGGCGGCTTGTCGCTGCCGCCGTAGCCGCGCAGGTCCGGGGCGACCGCGCGAACCGGCCCGGCTCAGCGAGCCCAGCTGCGTGCGCCAGGTCCACCAGAACTCCGGGAACCCGTGCAGGAGCAGCACCAGCGGTCCGTCGCCGCTCTCGGCGACGTGAAACCGGGTACCGTTGCGCTCACCGACCGGTGAGACCAGGGGCCCGCTGAGGTATACGCCGATGCCGGCCGGTGGCGTCATGGTTTTGCCGGCTTTGACCGCGGCCGCGCGGTGTCTGAGCCGCGCCTGCGAGCAGCGACATGCCGTCCGGCCAGGCTTCGCCTGTCTTGCTCATGCCGCCGAGCTTGCGCACCATGGGACCGCGATCAGGGCGGCGACGCCGATCAGCACGCAGACACCGGCCACGATCAGGAACGACGCCCACGGCCAGATGTGCAGTGCGTTCAGGCCGAAGGCAAACGCAAAGCAGAGCAGCATCAGGACCAGGCAGCCGGTGAAAGCCGCGACTACCGCCAGTCCTGCCCCACGCCGACTCAGCTTGACGTCGGACTTCAGCTTGAGCTTGGCCAGGTCCAGCTCGTACCGGACCAGCCTGGAGATATGTCCCTGGCCCCCAGCGACACGAGATCGCCGATGGACTGGTCACGTCACGCTTGCGCGACGTGCGCCTGACCTCGGGGGCCTGGCCATGTACCTCCCTCTCTCCATCGCTGTCAGCTCAAAGTCTTGGTTCTTATACCCAATGACAACAGGAAGCCGGGCAGATCCAGGCGCTGTGGCGCGGCGCGAATAGCCGTAGGTC
The DNA here is from genome assembly GCA_963714445.1 of uncultured Actinomycetota bacterium. Classification (GTDB taxonomy): domain Bacteria; phylum Actinomycetota; class Actinomycetes; order Streptomycetales; family Catenulisporaceae; genus Actinocrinis. The sequence continues at coordinate 3,863 of CAVQPP010000274.1, read as the reverse complement.
GCCGAGAACCGATAAAAGTGGCCGCGGGACGTCGATTTTACGGGAGTTTATCCGCCGCCGCCGCTTCAGCGCGGCCATCCGCGGCTGCCTCGTCACCGCCACGTTGCCGCCGTCACCGAGCCGCTGCGGCCTCCGCGGCAGGGACAAGAGGCAAGCGAACGCGGCGCGCCCCGGGCCGGGACGCCGTCGCCCCCGCACGTCAAGCCTGGCTACCAAGCGTGCACCTACATCTCTGCCGTGGTAGGCCGACGATGGTCCGGGCTGCATGCAGCCCGCTGGCGGCCACTGTTCGCCTGCACGGCCGCCTCCCGCGGCTGGTCGCGCGTGGGTACCCGGCTTCCGTGTACGGTCCTGCGGTCCCGCACCTCCTTTTCTACTGGGCGCGCGGGCTTTGGAAGGCCGGCGTGATGGATTCGTTATCTCGATCGATCCGCCCGGTCGCATTCCTGGGCGGCGCGGTCCGCCCGGTCAGGCCCCGGCCCGCGGCAGTCCGCCGCGGGCGCTCACGGAACGCCAGCACCGGCCAGCCGCGCTGCTGGGCCATCCGGCGCAGCGCCCGGTCCGGGTTCACCGCGTGCGGCGCCCGACCGCCTCCAGCATGGGCAGGTCGGTGACCGAGTCGCTGTAGGCGTAGCAGTCGTCCAGCTGGTAGCCGCGTTCCGCGGCCAGCTCCCGGACCTGCTCGCCTTGGCCTCGCCGTAGGCGTAGAACTCCATCTGCCCGTTAGCAGCCCTCGGCGACCTCCATCCGGGTCGCGATGACCTGGGCCGCGCCGAGCAGGGCGCCGATCGGCCCGACCATCTCCAGCCCGGACGTGCTCACGATGATCACGTCCTCGCCCGCGGCGCGTGCCGGCGAGCAGGCCCCGGGCTTCGTCGTAGACGAACGGCAGGATCAGTTCGTTCAGGTGCCGGGTGACGATGTCCCGGACCCGCTCGGCCGGCCAGCCGCGACACAGCTGGCCGACCTGCTCACGGATCCGCTCCATCCGCTGGTGGCTGGCGCCGTGCCGGCTGAAAGGGAGCTGCGCCGCCGCACCGCGTACCGCTTCACCCCGGCTGATCAGGCCATTCCGGTAAAACGAGGGCCCGTAGGCGAGTGTGCCCGACCGGGAGATGATCGTTTTGTCCAGGTCAAAGAAGCGGCGGACATTGTGCTCGGCCTCGACGGATCTGCCCACGTTCCGGCAGCATAGGGAGACGCCAGAATCGTTTCCGCTCGGCATGACCAGCTGGTAACTTGGCCCACCGCGCCTAGGCTTTCCTGGGGGACGGAACCGGCTCTGCCCCCCCGGGGCCGGACCATAGGCGACCCCCGCTCTCCCCCCCGGCGGGGGTCGCCCCTTTCCAGCCTGTTCCGGCGTCTCCCCCGGCAGCGCGGGCTGTCCGGGGTTGCGGCGGAGCGTTGGCTGCGGCCAGGTCCCGGTTGCGCGGCGGCGGCCAGCAGGCCCGTCCAGCAGCGTGACCGCGCCGCGCTTGGCCAGCGGCTCGTTGCCGTTCCCGCACTTTGGCGACTGGATGCATGACGGGCAGCCGCCGGCATTCGCAACTGCGATCGCCTGGGCGGTTGCCCAGCCATCCCTGCGCGGCCGGAATCCGCGCTCGGCGAAGCCGGCGCCCCCGTCGTGCCCGTCGTACACGATAGGTCAGCCGGCCGGTCGCCGGGTGCAGCTCGGCGGATACGCCGCCGACGTCCCACCGGTCGCACGCCGCGACCAGCGGCAGCAGCCCGATCGAGGCGTGCTCGGCCGCGTGCGCGGCCCCTGGCAGGTCCACCCCGGCGGCGGCCAGCCCGGCCCGCTGCCCGGCGAGATCGTCCACCACACCGCTCTGGTCCGCAGTGTCTGCGGCGGCAGGTCGAGGGCGACCTCGCCGAGGAGCGGTCCGGTCTCGGCGCTGCCGCCGGGCGTACAGGCACCTGCCGTACCTGAACGTCACCGAAGCGACCACGGCCGTAGTCCGACGCGTCCGTGTGCCGCTGCGTGTCACCTCAACCTCGGTACTCCCTCGCCGATGTGACGTAGCCCGGGTCAGCCGCCTCGACCAGCGCCACCCGGTCCTCCAGGTCCAGCTCGGGTGACCAGGTACACTCCCCTCGTGCTGATAGACCGCGCCGGAGTGCGCGAGGATATGGGCTGACGGCTCGTCGACCGTGCCGACGAGCCGCCGGCCCCCTCGACGATGCGCACCGGGAGCCCGCCGGTCGCGCGCAGGCCGGTCCCCCCGGCCGCCTCCCCGGCGTCCAGTGCCAGCCGCGCCGCCGGGTGCCGAGCAGCCCGCGGCCCTCCAGGTCCCCCGCGAGCGCGGTTGCCGGGGCCGAAAGCCCAGTCGGCCTCGGTCAGCGGCAGCTCCGCTGCGGCCGCGCACAGGTGCGGTGCCAGTACGTACGTGTTGTCCGGGTCGAGCACCGTCGCTTCCACCGGGCGGCCAGCAGCGCCTCGGGATGGTGCACGAGGTAGGTATCCAGCGGGTCGTCCCGGGCGATCAGCACGGCGACCGCGTCTCGCCCCGCCCGGCCCGCGCGCCCGGCCTGCTGCCACAGTGCGGCCCTGGTTCCTGGCCAGCCCGCGATCAGGACCGCGTCCAGCCCGCCGACGTTGACCCCAGCTCCAGCGCCGTGGTGGCGGCGAGCCCGGTGATCTGCCCGCCCGCAGTGCGTCCTCCAGGGCGCGGCGCTCCTCGCGGCAGATAGCCCGACCGGTAGGCGGCCACCCGCCCGCTAGGCCGCGCCGCGCCGGTTCCCTCCACAGGATCCGTCGGGCACCCAGTGCGACTGCCTCCGGCGCCGCGGCGGGACCTGACGAACGCCAGGGCCCGCGATCCCCCCCGCCGACCAGGCTGGCGAGCAGCTCCGCCGCCTCGGCTGTGGCCGTCCGTCGTACGGGCGCCCCCCGCTCGCCGCGCAGCCCCGACTCCAGCGGTGACGGATTCAACAGCGGCGGCTCCCACAGCCCGAGCGTCCAGCGGGCCGCGCGGGGCCCCGTCCGGCCGTGACCGCCACCGCTTCCAGGCCGGTGAGGCAGCCTGGGCACAGGTTTCCGGTTCGCTGATCGTGGCCGAGGCGAGGATGAATCGACCGGGGGGGGGAGGGTTATTTTCGTTCTGGCTACTTTGGTGGGCCGCGCCGCGACCCGGCGGAGCCGGCGCAGGACCTGCGCGACGTGGGATCCGAACACCCCGCGGTAGGCGTGGCACTCATCGACCATCACGTAGCGCAGCCGCCGGAAGAAGCCGTCCCAGCTGGCGTGGCGGGGCAGCAGCGACTGATGCAGCATGTCCGGCGTCGTGAGCAGGTAGTTCGCCTGCCGGGCCCAGTCCCGCCGGCGGCCGGGGTGTCGCCGTCCACCACGGCGCGCGGACGCCGGGGCGCCGAGCGGGAGACCGTCGCAGCTGGTCGGCGGCCAGCGCGCGGGTCGGCGCGACGTACAGCGCGGTCCGCCGCGAGGATCCCGGCCAGCGCCGGCAGCAGGTAGCCAAGCGACTTGCCCGATGCGGGCCCGGTGGCGATGATCACATTCCGGCCGGCCCGGGCCTGCTCGGCCATGGCCGCCTGGTGCGCCCACGGCGCGGGCACGCCCAGCCCGGAAAACGCCTCGGTCACCGCGGCAGGCGCCCGACGCAGGCCAGGGCACCCGCCGCCCTTCGCGGCCGGCCATGTACTCTACGTGGATCAGGCGTCCTGACTGCGCACCGTGGCGCAGTACGAGGTCGGCGGGGGAGGCAGCCGCGGGCGGGGGGTCGCCGGGCCGAAGTGGAGTGAGCGTAGTCATCGGCTCCCAGTGTGACATCTGTACCCGAGGTGCCTCGAAGCGTGAACTCGTGTAGACATGACCTCAGAGCGTGGTTGAATGCGCGACGGCTCGA
>CAVQPP010000273.1:0-44181 GCA_963714445.1 uncultured Actinomycetota bacterium | reverse complement strand
TGCTGGTTGTGCGGGAAACCGGTGAGGATGATGTCGACGCGCTCGTCGGCGACCACGCCGCCGGTGAACAGCGTCTGCCGGATCTCGGAGGGGCCGCGCACCTGGGACGCGGCCAGCGTCTCCGCGCTGGTCAGCATCCAGGGGGTGTTGCGATAGGTCTCCTTCGGCACGCCGAGTTCGTCGAGCAGCCGGGTTATCTCGTGAGCCAGGTGCGCGCCGCCGAGCACCTCGGTCACCTGGTCGTCGGCGTTGAGCGGGGCGTGCCCGTCGCCCCGCAGATGGGGCTGGACCGCGGGCGGCCTGACCACCTGCGCGGGAGGCGGCAGGGGCGAGCGCTCGAACGGGTTGCGCAGGAAGCGGGACGGCTCGGGCGGCGGCTGCGGCGTCCGGATGAAGTTCAGGGCGCCGGCCTCGGCGATGTGCGCGGCATCATGCGGGTCCAACGGCGCCAGCTTCTCGACGATCACGAAGCGGGCACGGCCGTTGTCCAGCGTGCGCTCCATAGGCGGCGGGGCGGAGAAGCGCGGCTTGTTTCCGCCAAGCAGATTCTGCGCGAGATTCTGCACGGCCTTGGGCGTCACGGCGGCGAAGTCGACGGGGTTGAGTCCGGTCTGGTGCCGAGTGCTGACTTCGAGGTCGAAGGCGACGCGGTAGTCGAAATGGCGGACCGGGCCGTTGTAAAGGATCGCTTCGAGCATGAAGCCGGAGGCGCCGACCTCGAGCGTCTGGTTCCGGCCGCGGTTGTACGAGTACGAGAGGTTGCCGCCGAGGTTGCGGGTCGGGTGGACGGTAGAGAGGCCTTTGGTACCCGCGACCGACCCGGAGGCGGACAGCGAGCTGCCGACCGAGTCGGAGCCGGTGTTCCCGGCGAAGGCCGAGGGAAAGATCTCTATCTTGGCGGAGCTGTTGCGGCCCTGGTCGAACGGGACCGCTTCGTGCCGGCCGCGGACGGTGACTGTGATGACCTCGACGCCTTCCTTCGCCGGCCGCACGATCTCCATGCGCACGCCACCGTCCTGGAACAGCGCGTCGCCCCAGTTGATCAAACCCTCCCGGGTGTAGCGGGAAGCCAGCTGAGTACGCAGATAAGCGGTCTCCATCGCGTCCCAGGAGTGCGCCCAGGGCACGTTCGCGTCGTGCTGCTGGATCATCTGAACCAGTTCCGGCAGCACCTTCTCGCTGCCGGCCAGGTGGCTGATCGTGGTGAACCCGGTGCCCTGGCCCGCGGCCAGCGACAGCGGCGGGTTGCGCTCCCGGCCGCGCTCCAGCGCCTCCTGCGCGCGGGCCGCCTCGTCCAGGTTCGGGTCGATCGGCCGCTGGTCGATGTCCCTCGGATAGGTGTCATGCCCTCGCGGGTTGAGCGAAGCCTGATCCGCGAGCATCGCCTCGAACCGCTCCTGCTGGCTACGCGGCACGCGCAGGAAGACCGTGACGTCGCCGCCAGTCGACGGACCGCGCGGTCTCCCGTCGTTGGTGGCCAGTTCCACGTTCATGTGGAACCTCGTCCGGTACAACACGCTCTCGCCGTTGTATACCAGGCCGCTGATGTGCCCGGAGCCGGTGTTCGCGTTCGTACCGCGGCTGCTGGAGATGGTCCCGGTCACGTTGCCGGAGACCGAAATACCGCTGTTGCGTCCAGGCGGCGCGCTCAGATCGCCGAAGGTGTGCCCGAGGCTGACGGTCGGCAGCGTCAGCGACGCCGAGCCGCCTTCCGAGGCGCCCTCGGCGAAGTTGAGGAAGCGCTGGCTCTCCTCCTTCAGCCCGACCTCGCCGGAGCTCACCCGCTGGGCGCTGCGCAGGTCGGCACGCACCGTCAGGTGCATCTCGTGGCTGCCGTCGGAGCTGACGAAGAGCGGCGAGGTCGAGCCGGGTCCGGTGATGTCGCCGAACATGCGCATCACCGAACCCTCGCCGAGGTAGGAGCGCACACCTTCGGCCAGGCCGGGGTCCGTGCCGTGGTCGCCGAGCAGGCCGGTCACCCGGTTTTGGATCGCGCGCAGCCCGGAGACCGATTCGGCCTGGTTGAAGAAGTGGTGCTGGGTGTCGGCGACGCGCTGCGCGGCCTGGTGCAGGGGGCCGTTCGGATCCTGCTCGTTGGCGAGCCCTTCGTGATCGGTGAAGCCGAGGTGCGGCTGGTCGTGGCCCAGCGGCTCGTGCGGCAGCACCTCTCCCGAAGCGCCGGGCGGTTTGAGCGTCGACATCTCCTTGGGGAACGCCACTCGGACGTTCATCGGCTCGGAGTGCGCGGGCCCGGGGGCGTGGCCGTGCTGGGCGACCACCGCCGCGAGCGCGGCACCGGGGATGTCGAAGTAGGTCAGGTGACCGCTGACCTCGAACAGCCGCTTGGTCGCGGAGACCGCGGCCTCGTCGACGGAGTGCGATTTGGAGCTCGACGCGCTGATCCCGAGCCCGAGCGTGGCGTTGAACACCCGGTTGGGCATCGCGTGCGGCAGGCCGCCGAACGCGGTCGCCAGGTTGCCCGTGACGCCGAGCCCGCGCGTGTTACCGACCGTCCTGCCGCCGCCGGAGGTGGACTCGTGGTCGGCTTCGACGGGGTGGTGCATCTTCTGGCCGATGATCTTGCGGCCGAGCGGAACCGCCTCGGTAGCGGCCGCAGACGCCTGATACGCGAGGTGCAGGTCGCCGAGGGTCAGCTCCAGGTGTACGCCGTGCCGCGCGGCACCGGAGCCGACGGTGAAGTCGAGCCCTCCTTCGAGCAGGCGCAACGTGAACTCGTGGTCGCCGTGCTCGCCGAGGAAGTTCATGATCGCGGCGTGCAGTTCGTCGTGCAGGGCGGGCGGCAGGCCGGCCCTGGCCGCGGTGTCGTTGACGACCCGGTCCGCGATGCCGTTGTGGTCGGACAGGCGCACATCGCCGAACCGGACGAACTGGCCGCGTCGCCCCATCGGGTACTGCACGGTGCCGTCGGGGCCGCGCTCGCCGAAGCCGGGCGGCAGGTAGTGCTGCGTGGGCGCGGCGATGACGTCCGCGAGCGCGTTGGCCTGGCGGATGTGCCACTCGGTGACCGCGCGCACCTCGTTCTGCAGTGGGGCCAGCGCGGCCCGCTCGCTGTCTCTGGCCGCGTGGTCGCCGAGCGTCGCGGCGGCGTCTACGACGTGACGGTTCTCCAAGGCTTGGTTGTGCCGGGCCCCGGCGTGCGTGAGATCGCCGAGCCGCTGGTGCAAGTCCGGGTCGGCGAGGGCTCGGTCGATCGAGACCCGGAACGCGTCCCGGTACGCCTGCGCGGAGTCCGCCTGCGCGGCGCGCCGGGCGGCGTCCGAGTCCTGCTGGTAACGCAGTCGCTCGGCCAAGTTAAGCGAACTGCGGCGAAGATCGGCCGGGACGTCGCTCTCATCGTGCTCCGGCACGACGTAGTCGCTGGGAGGCCGGACCCCGTCCTCTGATTGCCGGATGCGGTCTTGCCTGGCCTGCTGCCCGGCGGCGACGGCGTCGTCGTGGATCTGCCGAAGGCGAACGACGATCCCGCCGCGCGGCGGCGGCGCCGGCGGCGCGGCGGACAGCGTGTCGCGGATCCGGCCGGCGTGTTCGGCGTCGGCGACGATGGGCGCCACGGTGTTCGCTCGCACGCTCGCGGGACCGTGCGGTTCGCGGCCGGCGGCGCCGAGGTACTCGTCGCGCAGTTGGTTCGAGCGCTGATCGATGTCCGGGCCCGCATTCCGGAACGCGTCGTGGACCTGTTCCAGGGTGTTGACATGGCTGAGCGTTTCGTTCGCGGTTCGCCCGCTCCACTCGGTGAGCGCGTCCCTGATCCGAGTCCGGAGGGCGGTGGCGGCGGCTTCGTGGTCGCCGATCGGGACGGCGTTGGCGACCACGTGGTCCTGGATCGTCTGAAGCCGCACGGCGTTGGCCGTCTCGCGGGCGCCCGGAGGGAGGGGCACGCTCGCGGCGGCCTGCTCGACCCGAGCCTGGTCGTACGGCGAGAGCGGTGCGACCCAGGCGTTGGGATCTCCAGGCGCGCGGGGCTGTTGCAGTTCCCTGGGATGCGGTGCCGGTTGCGTGGGGTCCGGCGGGGTCGGGTCGGGACGCGCCGCGACGTACCCGCCGCCGACGTTGACGATGAGATGCGGATCGCCGTGTTCGTCGCCGCGGCGTGGACCGGCCCCGTCGCCGACCGCTTCAGGTCGGCCATGGTGTCCGAGCACGCCGAGGTGGATGCCGAGCACGTCGGCGGCGAGGTGCGGGACGATCAAGTCCGCCTGGTGCGACCACGCCGTCGGGTCGCGGACCAGGTCGATTACCTCATTCGGGGTGCGGCCGCCCGTGATCAGGTGCGCGTAGTGCGGATCGGGGCGGGCGAGGTCGCGCGTCAGCAGGTCGACAACCGCGCCGCGCATCTGCTCGACGGTCACCGTCTCGCCCCCGTTGAGCTGGCGGATGCGGTGGTCGGCGACGTCGATCAGCGCGCGGTAGAAGGAGTCGTGCGCCGACGCGGCATCGACGCTCCCCTCCTGCCAGATGTAACGCAGGTTGCCCAGAGCCGCGCGCTGATGCTCGTTGAGCTGGTTGAAGAAGCTGACGGGATGTTCCGGAGGCGTGCCACCTGCGACGTGCTGGACGCCGAGCAGGTCCAGCGCTTCGGTCAGCGACGGGGTGCCCAGCCGAGTGGCAACGCCGTCCTTCCACAGCACCCAGTCGCCGACGGGGTTGGGCACCGTCTCCAGGTGCTCGTTGACGCGCCAGACGCCGGAAAGCACATCGCCGTCGGGACCGATCATCGCCTCGCGGGTCGGGGCGAGCACCGGCATGTGGCCGCCGGACGCGGCGTGCAGCTGCGCGCCCGGTCCCGTGCCCAGGTCGGCGGCGGCATCGCAGACCACCATGACGACGCCGTCGAATCCGCCCTCGTTGATGCCGAGGTGCCCGGCCAGCTCCTCGCCGCCGATCCGGCGGCCGCCATCGACGACCGAGCCGGAGTCGTAGTGCGCGACGAGGGTCTTCCACCCGACCGCGCGCGGCAGGGCAGCGACGGCCTGCGTGTGCGCGACGGTGTCCTTGGGGGTGGCGAGGCGGACGACCGGGGGTGGTTCGTGGCCCCCGGCAGGCTGGATCAGGGTCCGTACGCCGCCGGGTGAGGTGACTTCGATGGCTGGGATCGAGGCGTTCGGTTCGGCGTGTGCTGTGTTGGCGTGTGCTGTGTTGGCGTGCGGGGATGGGTCGTTGTGCCCGGTGTGCGTGGACGTGCCGGTGTGTGCGGTGTTGGCGTGAACGACCGTGGAATGGCCCTCGGGTGAGGTAACTGTGATCGAGGGAGGATCGGCGTGGCCGAGTGCTCTTACGTCGTCGGGCGGCACGTCGACGCCGAGATCGTGCACCAGCATGTTCCAGGCGTGTTCGCGCGCCTGTGCCGCGTGGAACTCGGTGTACTCCTCGGCCGCCTCCGTGTCGTAAGGATTCCAATAAGCTCCTTGCGACTCGCGGATCCTTTGCTCGACCTGCCGGTCGACCCAATCGGTGGCCTGTCTCCAGGTCATCGGCTCGTGGATCGAGGCTTGGCCCGGATACCTTTCCCGCGCCTCGGTCAAGAAGTTCTGCCACGCGTCCTCACGGTCGGCGTCGGTGTACTTGGGCCTCGGCGGCTCGATGACGGTGCTGTCGTTGGCGACCGTGCGGTCTTCGTGGGCTGCGGGCAGCGGCTGCGTGACCGAGCTGGTCTCTTCGTGGCGTACCGTCGGGGGCTTCTTGACCGAGCTGCTCTCCTCGTGGCGTACCGTCGGCGGCTTCACGGCCGGCGTCGATGTCGCCGTAGTCTTCGGCTGCCGAACCGGCTTGTTCTCAGCGACTGGCAGCACTTTCTCGGTCTTCGGCGCCGCGGCGGCCCGCGCGAGAGCGGCGTCCCCGGCGGCCTTGGCGGGGGCTTTGACAGGTTCCTGCGTCGCAGTCTGGACGTGATCCGAATTGCCGAGACGCTGTCCGGGGCCTGGGAACTCGGCGTGGGTAGCGGCACCCGCGGACGGCTTGCCATTCCCGGTCGACGATGCATCGTGCCCGACCCGCGTCGTGCCGGCGCCAGGGTTCTTCGACCCGCTCTCGGGGGTGCGCGGTGGCTCGACGACGGTCCTTGTCTGCGAGCCGGCGCCGCGAAGCCGCATCGCTTCGTCGCTGCTCGAGTCGGCGTTGCCGTGACCGGTCGAAGTATCAGGCTCCGAAGTCAGGTCGTGCAGCGTCATGACGCGGGCCGGGGTATTGGTCGCGGGCTTGAGGGCTCGCGGATCCACACCGAGCTTCTGATCGACGCTGCCGGGCCGGGTCAGGTCACGCGGGAGGCCCGAACCGGCGACGCCGGGCGCCGACTCGGGCCGGTTCTGGGCGTCGGACAGCTGCTCCTGCGCCTTCGTGAACGCGACCTTGGCGTCCCGCAGCTGGCCGGCCGCGGTCGACGCGTCCCGTGCGGCAGTCCTCGCCTCGTTGGCCGCGGTATCGGCGGCGGCTTTGTACTGAGCGACTTCCGGCGCTCCGTTACGCAGCGCCGTCTCGTTTCGCACATTCGCGGTGGCGGCTTTGGCATCGGCGCTGACCGACCGCGTGAACGCCGCGCGCTCGGCGGCCGATTTGATCGCCACGTCCTGACCCGCGTCGACGACCTTCTGCCGCAGATCCTGGATTCCCCGCGCTGCCTCGGGGCCCGCTGAGGTGAGTTGGATCTGCTCCTGCGCACGCTGTTTGCCGATTGCCTCGAGGTTGTCCGCTCTGGCCGCCCGCTGTTCCGGAGTCGACTGCGGGCTGGAGGAGGTCGCGGGGCGGTTTTGCTCCGCGTTTGTGGCAGCGGCCTGATACTTCTGCTCCGCCGCCACGTGCGCATCCGCGCGCTGCTGCCCGATGGCGGCACGATCAGGCTGCTGCTGCGGGGGTGGAGTTGGCAGCGCGGGGCCAGAGTTCTCCTGCTGTGCACGCTGCTTGGCGAGGGCCGCGAGCCGGTCGGCATTTTCGGCCCGCTGCTGCGCGGTCAGCACCCGTGTATCGGTCTTGGGAGGTTCCGTGAGGGTATGCGGCTCCTGCGCCGACTCGACGTGCGGCACAGTCTCGACGTGTGGCACTACCGTCGGGGCCGCCTTGGGCGGCACGGCGGACTCGAATCCCGGCAGGCCTCCGTGGCTGCCCCCGTCGTAGGGTGGCGGCGGCTTGGGACCGCCGGAAAGACCCTCCAGCGGCGGCAGGTGATCGTCAGGACCCTTACCCCCGAGATCCCCATCCTTGACCAGGTTCGACAGCTCGTGCAGCCCGGCGAGATCAGGCTCCTTGATCGTCTCCGGCCGACCGTGCTCGCCACCGTGCAGCCCCCCGATCATCCCGGAGGTGAAGGCCAGGCCCAGATCCTGTCCGGCCCCCAACGCCACGTTCGAAATCCCGCCCACCGCCACGCCGGTCGCCCCGGCCATCACGATCTTGCCCGCCGCGGTCTTCACCAGGTCCGGGGCGACGATGTGGCCAATCTCGTGGAGCACCCCGCCGACGCCGCCGGCCAACGCGCCCATCTCGACCGCGCCGATCGTGTTCTCCGTGCTCCAGTGCGTGCGGTCGTGCAGCACGAACATCTGGAAGGCCTGCACGACGACATCCATCAGGGTCTGGATCGCCGTGGCCGACACCACCGACATCACGAACCGCTTGGCGATCATCGAGATCACATACCGCCCGAGTGCCTCGATCTCGGGCACCACCGCCAAGCCCCAGATCGTGCTCGACCACTCGATGATCTGCTCGGCCATCCAGATCAGCTGAAGCAGGATCATCAGCTTCGTGTACTGAGTCTGGACGGCCGTGTCCTTCGACATGCCGCCCAGCTGGCCGGTCGTGTCGACCAGCACTGGCATCGTGTCGCTCAGCTGCTTTACGAACAGGTTGAACTGGTCCGCGGTCGGCCCCGACAGGGAGTCGCGCAAGCCCCCGCCCACCGATGCCAGATCATGGTTGACCGCGGCGAGCCGCATCTGCGCGTCGTACCAGACGTCACCCTGCTCGCTGAGCTTGTCCTCGTCCGCCTGCGGCCACGACTGGCCGCCGGCGATCTCCACCACCCAGTTGAGCTCCGGGGGGATGGTGATGGTCACTCGTGCCCCGTCGACGCCTTCGGGTGCGGCGGCGGTGGAGTATCACCACCGTTTTCGCCGCCGAAGTTGTGTACGGTGTTGTTCTCTTCCGTCGAGGTGTAGCCGTGGATCATCGTGCGGATACCGGTATCCATGCTGCCGATGACTTCGTGGAGGCTGCGCAACGACTCGGTGACCTGGTCCCGGACCGGGTTGTAGGTCTCGTAGAACGTTTTCGCCCCCGCGTCGTCGGTACCGGCGGCGCCGATGAGCGGGGCGAGCGCCTCCAGCAGGCCGTCGTGCACGCTCTTGGTGCTAGTGGCCAGCAGGTTGAGCTGCGGCAGGATGGTGTTCATCCGCTCGGTGTCGACCCAGACTTCGTCACCCATTGAGTCCTCCCGGCGGTTGGCTCGGGACCTGGCCGCTCTCGATGTAGTCACGCACGGCGTCCGGCATCGGCGGTTCCTCGGGCAGCGCCTGCGTGAGATCGGCTTTGCCCTGGATCAGGTCGATGAAGTTCAGGCCGCGCGGCAGTTCCGGCAGCATCAGCTCCCGCAAGGCGTCGAGGGCCTTGGATTTCGCCTCGGCGACCGCGCCGAGGATCGCTTCCGACAGCTCGTTGGGCGCCATGCGCTTGTAGGCCCCGGTGGGGAACTCGATCCCGAGCAGATCGCCCTGTGCGCCGACCTTCACCTTCACGGTCTGGCGAGGCGTCATCGCGGTCGCGGAGATCTCCCGGATCTGCCGCTGGAGCTCGGCGGTGCGTGCCCGGCTCTTGCGGTACTCCTCCAGGAGACCTTCGAGCTCATGGTCGAACGGCAACGGCATCAGAAACCTCCGCGCGGCTCGCGGCCGACCCGAATCGGCCCGGTCCGACAGGTCCGGCCCCGAAACGCCGCGCGTGCCGGACCCGAGAACCGGTCTCGTACCGCGTTACGGCCGCATGACTTCGATGTCATACATAAGACGTTAGAAACGTGAGGCGGCGTCAGGCGTGCGAAATCAACTCTGTTTGCCCGAAGAGACATCGTCGTCTTCCTCCTTCGGCCGGTCGGACGCGATTGCCCGGCCGGATGGACAGCGGACGAGCGGCGCGCGCGCTCGTCCGCGGCTGCTACTCCAGTCCGCCCAAGTCCGGCGTGCGGGCGCCGCCCCAGGTGGAGGCCTGCTGGACGAGGAGTTTTCCGGCACCGGTGCCGGTCTCTTCCTCTTCTTCCTCCTCCTCGGCGGCCGACTGCGCGGCCTCTTCCTCGGGCTCCGGCGGCACATAGCCGGGCGGGAAGCGACCGGACCGGACGTCCTGGCGGGTGGCGGCGGCGGTCGCGGTTCCCGCGTTCTTCGTGCGATGCCACGTCGCGAGTCCCGATTCCCCGTCCGGCGACACCTCGGCTGCCGCTGCGGCGGGTTCGCCGATCCAGGCCTCTTCCTCGAAGGAGACGACGCGGCTGTCGAGCTCCCGCTCGCCGGACCCGCGAGACCCGACGCCGGCGAGCCCGAACAGCAGCGAGGCAGCCGCGCCACCGAGTTCCCACGCGCTGGGGTCCTCCGCGCCAGCGTGCTGATTGAGAACCGGAACGATGTCGGGTGCCGCCTCGGGCTCTTGCTCGTGTCGGTGCGACTCTTCCTCTTCGTGCTCGTGCTCGGCGGAAGCGCTGGCGGTTTCGGCAGATGCCAACCGGGACTGGGCTTCCTCAGCCGCCTCGGTCTCTGGGAGCGCCGTGGCGGCGAAGACGACGGGGACTTCGATGCCGGTCGGCGGCAGCTGCCCGACCAGCCCGGGACCGCCCGCGGCGGCGCCTGCCGGCGAACCCACCTCGCCGGAAGCCGCCTCCTGCGTCTCGGCGACCCAGGGCTCTGTCACGCCACCGAGCAGGCCGGAGGCATCGGAACGCTCGTGCGTCCCGTTACCCGGCGCACCGGCGCCAGCGCCCGGCATCATCGGCATACCGCCCATCGGCATACCGCTCGCACCCGCACCGGTCTCGGACAGAGCCGACTCCGGCAACGGAAGACCGTCGCTACCCAACTGCTGCGCCACGGGCGACGCCGGCTCAGTCGGCGCGGGAACACCCGGATGCGACGCCGCCGACTCCTGCGGGGTCGCAGCCAGGCCAGGACCACCCGCAACCGCACCGGTCGGCGAACCCACCTCGCCAATCGCGACGTGCGGCATCTCACCGGTCCACGGCTTCGTCACACCGCCGAGCAGACCCGAGGCATCAGAACGCTCATGGTTCCCGTTACCCGGCGCACCCGCGCCAGCGCCCGGCATCATCGGCATACCACCCATCGGCATACCGCCCAGACCAGGACCGGTCAGCGCCGAGGATCCCGGCAGGCCGCTTTCCGTCGGCGGCAAGGACTCGATTGGCGGCAAGGACTCGTTCGGCGGAGTGGTAACCCCGCCGAACGGGTGCGCCAAGTCCGAAAGGCCAGGCGCGGCGCCGGACGGCGAACCGACCTCACCGGTGGAACCAGGCGGCGCCACGCCGGTCCACGGCTTCGTCACACCGCCGAGCAGGCCGGAGGCATCAGAACGCTCATGCGTCCCGTTGCCCTGCGCACCAGCGCCAGCGCCAGCGCCAGCGCCGGGCATCATCGGCATGCCACCCATTGGCATACCGCCCAGACCAGGACCGGTCAGCGCCGAGGTGGGCGGGGGCGCCGCCTCGAACTGCTGGGGATTGAATGCATTCGGATTCGCGGTGTTGAAGTTGTTCGGCAGGCCGCCGGCGGCGCCACCCTTCGGGTTCAGGGCGGCGTCCATCGCCGGGTTCGGGTGCGGCGTGACCAGGTTCTGCGGCCCGCCGGCGGTCGCGCCCGTCGGCGGGGCGACGACGCCGGGAGGCGGCGCGACATGGGCCGGTCCTGGCAGCCCTGACCCGGGCGACCCGGTTCCGGGCTTTCCGGTCCCCTGCTGCTCGGTTCCTGGCTTTCCCGTCCCCGGCTTTCCGATTCCGGGTGGCGGCACCACGGCGAAGTTCGATGTGGCCGGCGGTTTGACGGTCCCCGGAGGCGGGACGGTCCCCGGAGGTTGGACCGTACCCGGAGGCGAGACAGTGCCCGGCGGGTGGACCGCTCCCGGAGGCGGAACGGTACCTGGCGGTTGGACCGTACCCGGCGGCTGGACGGTGCCGGGCGGCGGCTGCGCGGTGAGATTCTGCGCGCCCGGCGGCTTGACGGTGCCTGGGGGCGGAACGGTACCCGGCGGCGGGACGGTGCCGGGCGGCGGCTGCGCGGTGAAGTTCTGCGCGCCCGGCGGCGGGACGGTACCGGGCGGCGGAACTGTACCTGGCGGCGGGACGGTACCCGGCGGCGGGACAGTTCCTGGCGGCGGAACGGTACCCGGCGGCGGCACGTTCGGCGGGGGCGGCGGCGGTGGCGGTGGGGGTGGCGGCGGCGGGACGTTCCCGCCGACGGGGTTGTTCACCGGAGGCGGCGCCTGGACGTTGTCGATCGTGACCTGATAGTTGCCGACGAGGGTGTTCAACACCCCGTGCATGTCGTTCGTCATCATGGTCACGAGCTCGGGTCGCTCGTGGATCATCACCAAGCCGTTGACCACGTCGGCGGGCGGCGGCGTGTTCAGCGCGGCGTTGGCGTAGTAAGTGTCGATCGAGGAGATCTGGGCCTGCGCCCACGCCAGGTAGTTCCCGTTGTTCACCAGCTGGTTGGGCACCGAGTCGAACCCGCTCGCGCCGCCGGCGAGCGATATCGCCGTCGCGAGGACCTGGTTGGAGAACGTCTTCATCGCGCTCATGAACGCGTCGGCGGCGGCGCCCTTCCACGGCGAGTGATCCGCCCCGGCCAGCGCGGTGGCCTGGTCGATGATGCTTTGGCCGACCATCTGCAAGGTCGTCTGGACGTCGTAGAAGGTGTATCCGGCATCGATCAGCGTCTGCGGATTGGCGACGCCCTTCGCCCGGTTCGCCCCCGCGGTGTCGCCGGGCGGGATCTCGGCGCCGCCGAGGATGGCGGCCTCGATCTGATGCCAGTCCCAGTCGGCGTAGTCGTTCGCCGAACCGTGGTTGGTCGGGTTGCCGAACAACCCGCCGTCCGCGCCGTTGCCGAACTGACCGCCACCGGTCTCGTTGTCGTTTCCCACTGCCCGTCAGTCCTCGCTGGATCCCGGGCCGCCTCAGGCGACTTCGTTGTCTGTCACCGGAACATGCCGCCGTCCCGGTGAACCCTGATATCGAAACCTTGATACCGCACGCCGCCCAGCGGCCGCGGCACGTCATGCGGTACGCGCCGCGGCCCGCTCTCGGGCGGCTGCTCAGCCGGACGGCGGCGGCGCGGAACCCCCGCCGGCGTCCGTCACGACGCCGCCGAAACTCCCGGAGACGCTGCTGAGAGCCTGCTGGACGTCGTGCGCCGTCCCCTTGTTGAGGTCTTCCGTCGTCTTGTACTTGGCGCTCAGGGTCTTGATCGCGTCGCGCAGAGCCACCAGACCGTTGTTGAGATCGGTGGCCACCAGGCGGTACCGGTGCTGCAAACCGCCGTCTCCGTTGTCACCACTGATGGCCGCCCTGATCTGATCGGCGTGGTAGAACGCACCCGGCTGCACCGGGATCATGGTCTGCATCTTCGTGATCAGAGCGCTGACCGGAGGGCCGAGCGCCCCCATGTTGCTGACGAACAGGTCCAGCGACGGGGTGTCGACCGAGGTGTGGCCTTTGCCGTCGCCGCCCGGGATCTTGGGCGGCTGGGGACCCGAGCCTTTCGGCAGCGGGTGATCCGGCGGGTGGTTGGCGTCGCCCGGCGTCCACTCCGAGACCGGCGGCGGGGCGTCGTTGGGCGGCTGCAGACCGCCCGGGATCTGGTTGGCTGAGGTAATCGGCGTCATGCCGTTTTCCAGCATGATGTACCAGGTGCCGTTTTTATCGTATCCGTACTCTTGACCCTGATAGACGATCGTCCACATGTTCGGGTCGGTGCTGGTATCCCAAGACCATGTGCCGTCGCTGCCGCCCACGGCTCAGTGCTCCCAGAGGCCGAGACCCTGGTACTCGGCGTTCGCGTAGGCGTCGTTGATGGAGCTCAGCGAGTTCTGCGCGTTGACCGCCTGCACCGCCATGTCGGCCGCCTTGGCGTCCCACAGGGCCTTGGCGGCGGCGTACGCGTCCCGCGAGTCGGCGGTCCACTCCGACAGGTGCATCTTCTGGGAGTCGTCGAGGTCGGTCAGCAGCTGCTGGATGTGACTGGCGATCACACCCATCTGCGCGGCGACCTCTCCGACGTTGCTCATGTTGACCGTATACGTGGCCATTGATCAGACCTTTCGACTCTTGCCAGTGAGCTGGCTCTAGAAGCCCGGCAGGCCCGGCAGATTGTTCAGGCTGCCGAGGCCCTGCTGGAACGCGGAGGCCATCTCCTGGGACTGTTCGTGGGTGTTGGCGTAGACGCCGGTGTGGGCGTGGAGTTTCTCGAGCATGATCGAGAGCTGCTGCTGCACGACGCTCATGTCCGACAGGTAGGTGCTCAGCGCGTTGCCGAACGAGGACGCCGCCTCGCCGGTCCAGTTCGCCGCCAGGGTCGTCTGTTCCTCGGTCATGTCGTTGTACGCCGTGTTCACCTGGTCGAGGGCGGCCTGAAAGTCCGCCTGGGCGGACGTCATCCCCTCGAGTTGAACCGATGTCAATGCGGTAGCCACCCGGGTGTCCCTCCTTCTGATTCATCGAAGGTCACGGCCGATTCCGGCCATGTAAACGACACTTATCAGCCGTCTGATGGCTATGGTCACGTAACGTGGCGCGCATGACGACCGTGTTAAGTCAGCGGTGCCCGACTCAACACGGCCCGCTGCCCCGGTGGACAGCCGCGGCCGCACAGTCATCCGCGCACCAACTGCTCCGCACGGTCGTCGGCGGCCAGCCGCGCGTCTTCGGGCTCGAGGACCAGTGAGCGCGCCGATTCGGCGAGCCTGGCGGCGAGCGCGTGGGCAGCCCTGGCCCCGGTGCCGGAGGGCGCGCTGGCGAAGCACTCCGCGAGGGCGGCGAGCGCGTTTTCGTCGATCTGGAAACCGCGCGCGGCGAGATAGCGCGCGGCGAGCATGCCGAGATCGGCCGGCGCGTACTCGCCGAAGGCCAGCGACTCCGCGAAACAGTCAAGCAGTTCGGCGCGACCGTGCAGCGACCGCGCGGCGTGCGGCGGCTCGACCGCGAGCAGGACGGCGACGCCGGGGAACTCGGCTATGGCCTTCGGCAGCGCGTCGAGTACCGCGCTCTGGGCGTCGGCCGGGCTTGCCGCGAAGGCTTCGTCGAACCGCAACAGCAGCACGCCGCCATCGGCCTCGGCGAAGACGGTCCGCGCGTAGAACTCGGGCTGCCCCTGCCAGCGAGCCGGGAACTCGCTGAGCGCGGCGCGGTGGACGGCGCGAGTGCGAGACAGCGCGAGGTCCGCGAGGCACCTGGCGTAGATCTGCGCCACCGCGCGGCGGCCGGAGCCGGCCCAGCCCTCGAGGACAAGGTTGGCCAGTCCGGTCGTCGGCTGCCCGCCGTCGCGCAGGCGCACCAGGCCGGCCAGCCGCGTCCGCAGCGCGTCGCGGACGTGATCGATCCCGGTCAGCGCGGCGAGGCGGCGCATGCCCGGGGTGTCGTCGAAGCCGCCTCGCCGGGCGCCGTCGGGGCCGTCCCCGGTCGGCGGGGGATCGACGTCCTGCGGGGTGAACCTGCTCAGCGCCGAGTCGTGGGCGTCCGGCTCCGCGGCGAGCCGGGTGGCCTGATTGCCCACCATCGCCTCGAACACCTTGCGCGCGACCCGGCCGTTACCGAAGGTCGGGCCCTTGGGCACCTGCTCGAAGTAGCGGGTCAACGCGGCGATCGTGTCGTCGGCCAGTTCGTAGCGGTGCGCGCCGCACATGCCGCGCACGATGGTGACCAGTTCCGCGACGCTGTAGTTCGGGAACTCGATGGTGCGCGAGAAGCGCGAGGCCATACCAGGGTTCGAGCTTAGGAACTGCTCCATGTGCTCGGAGTATCCGGCCGCGATGACGACCAGTTCGTTGCGGTGGTCCTCCATCAGCTTCATCAGCGTCTCGACGGCCTCCCGCCCGAAGTCCGGGCCGGTGCCCTTGGACTGGTTGGTCAGCGTGTAGGCCTCGTCGATGAAGAGCACGCCGCCCAGGGCCTTGGTGACCACCTCGGTGGTCTTGATGGCCGTGCCGCCGATGATCTGGGCGACCATGTCGGCGCGGGCGACCTCGACCAGGTGGCCGCGCGGCAGCACGCCGAGCTCGGCCAGAACCGCACCGTAGATCCGCGCGACGGTGGTCTTGCCGGTGCCGGGCGGCCCGGCGAAGACCAGGTGGCGGCTCATCGGCGGCATCGGCAGGCCCATCTCCTCGCGCCGCTGGGCCATCCTGATCAAGTTGATCAGGCCGTTGACTTCCTCCTTGACGCCGGTCAGGCCGACCAGCCCTTCGAGTTCGGCCAGCGGTCCGGTGCCGATGTGCCGCGGCGGCCCGACGACGAAGCCCGCGTCGCCGCCGGAGGCGCCCTGCGGCTCGTACAGGTCGTCGCCGTCGTTCTCATCCTCTCGAGGGACCGGGATCGGCGGCCGCGCCGCCGGGACGCGACGCGGCGGGACCGCCGCGCCGTTGTCCCGGATCTCGCAGTCCCGCGTGGTGACCGCGTCTTCGGACCCGTACACGCCTTCGCCGCCGTTGCCGATGATCCGGCAGGCGTGTAGTTCAGCACGGGCGCCGTCCTGCACGTCGATGCCGTGCCCCTTGGCTCCGTGCACCCGGCACTCGGTGGCGGTGAGCAGCGCGCCGTCCAGAAGCGTGACGGCCGTATCCGGCGCGGCGGCGAACTCGGTGTCTCGCGCGATGACGCCGGCATTCGCGGCCTGCGCCGCGCAGCCGTGCAGGAGACAGGACTCGAGATCGACGGTGGCGCCCGCGGCAACGGTCAGGCCGTGCCCGTCGGCGGCGCGGATCTCCACCCGGCCTAGCTCCGCCGTAGCGCCCTCGGACAGTTCCACCGCGGTGCGGCCGGTTTCCAGCAGTCCGCCGCGGATCTGGACCACCGCACCGCCCGATGCTGCGAGACCAGCGCCATCCGCGCTCACCGTGATCGCCTCGAACTGCGCGCTGGCCGCGCCGGTGACCATGACCGCGGTCTGATCCGCGCCCCGCACGTCCACTTCGCTGAAGAACGGTGCGCCGGCGCCGTCGGCGAGGATCCCGATCGGCGCGCCGGAGATCCGGCACCGCTCGAAGCGAGGCTTCGCCTCCGCCGTGACGTAGACCCCGGCGCTAGCGGTGCCGTCGACGGTGCAGTCGGTCAGCACGGGAGCCGAACCGCCGGCCACGTAGACGGCCTGGCCGCCCGACCCGGTGAACACGCAGTCCGCGACGGTCACCTCGCCCTGGGTCGCGATGTAGAGGTCGAGCACCGAGCCGCCAGTCACGCGCACCCGGGCCAACCGCCCGGTGCCGGCCTGCTCGATGGCGAGCCCCGGCTTCATGCAGCCGCCCAGTTCGCAGTCCTCGATGACCGCGTCCCCGCGTCCGTTCACGCAGATCCCGTTGCCGGCCGGCCGCTCGATCTTGCAGTCGCGCACGGTGAGCCGGCCGACCTCCGCGACGACGATGGCCGAGGAGCCGACATCCTCGAACGCTGACTGCTCGACTACGTTCGCGCCCTGCGACGTGACCACGAGCCCCGCTCCGGTGCGATTGCCGACTCGACAGCCGCGCAGCGCGAGGATTCCGGCGCCGTACGCGAGCAGGGCGGTCCACGCCGCGCCGCCGACCTCGCACCCGTCGAGCGCGGCCTCGCCCCGGCGCACCTCGACGACCGGTGCCCGTTCGTCGCCGCCGACAAGAGTCAGCCCGGACAGCTGGACGGCATCCGCGTCGACGGTCAGGGCACTGCCCTCGGCGCCGGCGTCGATGCGCACGGTGCCAGACCCCTGCTCGGCCGCGAGCGTGACGACCCGATCGACGACGAGGCGTTCGCGGTATACGCCGGGCGCGATCGAGATCAACGCGCCGTCGCGTGCCTCGTGCAGCGCGGCGGCGATGGTCGGGTGCGCGCCGGCGCGGTCGCTCGCGACCAGCAACTTCTGCCGTGTCAAGACGCCCTGCCCTCCAGGTGCGAAGCCGCGGCCCGCCCGCCCGCGGCGGCGGCCGGATGCCCGTCGCGCGCGGCGCGAGCGGTGGATGCTGTGTCGGCGACGGTGCCGGTGCCGGTGCCGGTGCCGGTGGATGAGGCGCCCGGAGCCCCGGCCGCCTGCACGATGAGGCCGGGAGAGGCGCCGAACCGGTCGGCGTAGGACTCCGGCAGTGAGTCAGCGGACTCCTGCGCGCTCCACTTCTCACCCGCCTCGGTCAGTCCGCGCAGCGCGACCTCGTCGAACGGCACCCGTCCCGGATCCACCCGGCCGTCGGCGGCGATCTCCGACGCGGCCAACTCCCGCAGCAGCACCCGCGCCCGGTCCCCCGCCGCGGTCGCGACACTCAACACCTTGAAACTGGTGCCGGGCAGGAAGACGACCTGATCGGGCAACTGCGGCGCGAGCAAGTCGGTGCGCCGAGCGGTCAGCGACCAAATCAGCACGTCGACATCACCGGGCAAGCGTGCGCGCGCACCGGTGAGAGCTGGCGCGAAGGCCCACTCGGTCACCAGGTTCCGGCTGCCGTACCACTGCAATTCGTGCTCGCGCAGGGTCGTTCGCATCAGCGTGGCGCCCCGATGCGACGGCAGCCGACGCAGGCCGGACGCGACGCACCGGGCCAACGGGACATGCGGTCCGACGCGTCCGGACCGCACGAGATCGTCAAAGCGCCGAGTGTGGCCGGACAGATAAAGGTGG
Organism: uncultured Actinomycetota bacterium; assembly: GCA_963714445.1. Taxonomy (GTDB): domain Bacteria; phylum Actinomycetota; class Actinomycetes; order Streptomycetales; family Catenulisporaceae; genus Actinocrinis. The sequence continues at coordinate 26,314 of CAVQPP010000273.1, read as the reverse complement.
ACCGCAACAAGATCGACGAGCACGTCAGCGAGCGCGGCCCCGCCCGTACGCAGCCCGGGTGACTCGGACAGGACGCGGGAGACCAGGCCGACGGTCGCGTCGTACTGCTCGGCGAGATTGCGCCGCAGCCACTGCCGCTCCTGCTCCAGCGCACGGGAGGGGAGGACGGCGCTGCTCTCCGGGCTCGGCACAGATTGGACGCGCGGTCGAAGTGCCGTCGGGGGTGCGGGCCGAGGCACTGGCTCGATATCAGGAACCGATGACGCGACAACGGCGACCGGCTCGACTACGGGTTCAGGTGTTGATGGTGGCGCCTCTGGTGGCGAGGGCAAGAGCGGCGCAGCGACGACGGGGAAGTCGAGCGCTGGGCCGCTTTCGAGGCGGATGCGGCCGATTGGAGGTGGGCTCGCGGGCGTCGGCGGCGGCGAAACCGCAGTCGCCTCAAGTTGCCCCGCAGGCTCCTGAACCGGTTCTACTTCAACAACGGCCTCGGCGACGGATTCGGTGACCGGCTCGGACGCGGACTCGGGGACTGACTCGGGCTCGGGGACGGACTCGGTGACAGCCTCAGACTCGGACTGTGCGACGGTCTCGGACTCGGCGACGCACGCGGTTTCGGTCTCGGCGTTTTCGGCGGCGATCATCTCGATGAGTGCCTCGAGAATCAGCGTCTCGTCGACCGATGCCGCTGCCGTCGACGCCGCGACCCCGACGCCTGGAACTGCCGGAACCACTGGCGCCACTTCAGGTGTTATTTCGGCGGCGGGCAGCCAGGGCGACTGCTCCGGCGCCTGCACCGTCGGGCGGAGCGCGGCCGTTGAGGGCAGCACGTCGCAGACCTCTGCCAGGTCCGGTTCGAGGCGCGCCGCCGCTTCCTCGGCCAGCCGTCGCATCCGCTCCGCGTCCGGCCGCGCGCCCGCGGCGTTAGGCGCTACTTGGATTGGCGCTGTGTAGAACAGCTTCGTGCGATCCGGTTCGGGCGGCGCGCCGCGCACCACCGCGCTCTCCGGCGAAGCGCCGGGCGGGCGCATCCACAAGCCGCTCTGTGTGACTTCGAGTACTGATTCTGGTGCGTACTCGTAGACGGCGGGAGCCACCTCGAACAAGCCCTCGATCGGCGCGCGGTAGCCTACGGGCTCGGGACCGGCGTCCGGCTCCGCCCCGTCCGCGGACCTCGGCAGGTATCTCAGGCCCCAGACGTATGGTTGCCAGCGCATCGCGCCGTCCGGCAGCAGCGTGCGCGTGCGCGTGCCGCCCGCCGCGGACGGGGCCAGCACTGGGACGCCGGGCTCGACGGTGACGGGGGCGCCGAGGAGGTCCGCCAATTCGTAACCCAGCGCGCGGCCCGATGGTTCTGCGGCCGACTCCACCGGGCCGAAACCGGCGAAGCGGACCACGCGGGCGATCTCGTCGTCGAGTCGCGCCCAGAATGCGGCGACTGCCGCGAGCGGGGTCGCGAGGCCGGGGTGGCCGATGACCACGCGCGGATGCGCGGGGTCCATCTTCAGGCCGCCGATCAGCCATTTGCGATAGGAATCAGCGATCTGCGGGGGACCGGGCGCGGTGATCCACACGCCGGCGGGCAGCGGTTCGGCGCGGACGCCGCCGCCGAGGTCGAGTACTTCGGCGAAGACGGGGCGCTCCCAAGCGGGGGTTGGGAAGCGTCGGGAATACGCGGTCGGGACACGGCCCGCGGCGAAGCGCAGCCAGCCCGCACCCGATCCGACCGGGACGAACCTTCCCCCGGCCGCGTCGACCGCCCGGCCCTCGTGCGCCAGCACCTCGCGGCCGAGTTGGCAGGCCAGCCACTCGCCGAACTGCGCGGACGCGAATCCCGCCGACTCCTGTGGCCGGACCGGGACGAACCGTGGCACCCCGGGCCGGGTCGCCAGGTACGTGGCGAAGTCGTCCCGGTTCGCGATCACCGCTGCGGCGGGCAGGTCGACGAACACGAGCGTGGGACCATGGAATCGCGCGAGGCCGACGCAGTACTCGATCACCGCCGGGTCGGGTCCGGCCGCTGCGGAATGGAGCAGTACGGCGTCGCCGAGGTCGGTCCACGCCGCTTCCACGGCCCCGGCCCGGGTGCCGGTCGGGCGCGGCATGCTCAGCTTGCGGATCACGAGACCGCCTTCTTCGCCGCATCGACGTTCAGCACGGGGCCCGCGGCAATCAGGGCGAGGATCGCGTCCGGCACCGTGTGCGGCGGCGCGGAGCCGTAGCCGAGGGCTTGCAGCGCGGTGCCGCCATCGATCTTGAACCGCTCCCCCGCGTCCGTGATCAGATACATGTCCGGCTTGCGGGTGGCTGGCGAAACCGATGCCGTTTGGGCGAGCAGTCCGGTGCCGGGCGGCAGCAGTACGTGCGCCGTGCCCGCTAGTAGGCGGTCGGGCTCGGTCACGAGGGTGGGGTTCACGGCGGTGGGGTTCGCGGCAGCGGTGTTCGAGACATTGGGGTTCGAGACATTGGGGTTCGCGGTCGGTGCGGCACTGCCTTGGAGCGCGCACAGCCGTGCGCCGTCGGGTGCGTATGGCGTGGCCGAGAGCAAGTCGGGCAGGCGGTTCAGCAGCGACTGGTCGTGGGACGCGGGGACCACGGCAATGTCGGACGGTCCGACGCGTATCGGCGGTTGGGAAGGCCGGGGTCGGGTGGCGAACAGTGCCGCCTCGGTGCGGGTGATCGGCGCGAGGCCGTCGTCGCGTAGGACGTAGAACTGGTCGACGCTGGCCGCCGTGGTCTGGAACACCTGGCCGACGCGCGTGGGCTGCCCGGCGACGGGCATCCCGGCCTTGCCCGCCGAGGGGATCGGCACGGGACTGAGAGCGTCGCCGGTCGGGAGCAGGTCGAGCCATTTTGGCGCGGCCTGGATCGGGGAATCGTTGCCGAGTCCTAGGGCGGCGAGTACGGAGGCGTTCGGCACCGGGTACTTCTCGGCGCCCCAGAGCACGTATTCGCCAATGGCTTGGCCACTGACGCCGTTCGTCCCGGTCGCGGCGACGACTACCGGCTGCCGGGGCGCGGGCGCGGCGCGGCCGTAGGGCGCGAGGTCCAGCACGGTGTCGCCGGTGCCGGCCGGGCTGAGGCAGAGCGCCCACGCGCCGGGCAGCAGCGCGGACGCGCTCGGCAGGACGTCCGGGGCGCCTGCGATGCCGGTGACCTGCCCGATCGGGATACCGGCCAGCGCGGCGTGCGCGATCATGTGCATCTTCGGCTGCGAACCTGCGGCGAGCAGGGCGGACGCGTAGTTGGCCGTCGGCCGCAATTCCGCGTCGAGCAGCACGTACCGGGTTCCCGTCTCCTTCTCCACGATAATCGAGCCCTGACTGCGCCACGAGTTGTCGGGCGCCGGGGAGATCAGGCCGTAGACGATCGCGCCGCCGCCGAGCATCAGCGCGATCACCAGTCCGAGCACGGTCCCGAAGTTGCCCCGCCGCAGCGGCTGCTCCCCGATGCCGGGATCGCCCGCGGTCAGCGCATGGACGAGCCGGTCGGTCGAGAACTGATAGGCCTGGATATGGTCGCGCCGAGTCTGCACGTCAGGCCCTCAGCTGATCAGCGCGCGCAGGCGCGCGTAGGCGTGGAAGAGCTGGAGGAGCAACGGGACGACCGCGATCGCGGCGACCGTCTCCAGCCGGTCGGCCAATTGGCCCCACATCGGCAGCAGCCGGCGCCCCGGCAGCAGCCGCGCCGCGGCCAGCAGCCCTCCGGCGCAGGCGAGGAGCGCCAGCAGGAGCATTACGCGGCCCCCCGGGCTCTGCTGCCGGATCACCGCCAGCAGGACGAGGCAGAGGCCTGCGATCCCCGACAGTGCCACCGGCGCGCGCTGCCAGGCGAGCGTCAGCCCTCTGGCACGCAGCAGGACCGCGCCGGACAGCACCGCGCCGAACGTCAATCCGATCCAACCCGGCTCGCGCACGGACTGCGCGAATGCGGCGACGTACACCGCGGCGCAGGTGAGGAACAGCACGTTGAGATGGGTCACGGCACGCGCGGTACGGGCCGTGATGTCCGATTGCGGCACGGGATCAATGTCCTGTTGCAGTTCCTCGGCCGTACGCGGAAGCAGCGCGACCCTGATTCGCGCGACGCGTAGCGCGATCCGGAGGTTCAGCGTGGTCGCGGCGTAGAGGACCGTGGCGAGCGTGGTGGCCACCACGGCCGCGCGCAGGTGGAATGCTTGCGCCGCCGCCGCGCCGACGGCCGCGGACAGCGCCGTGGCCGCGATGGTGCCGAAGACGTCCGCCGGAAGCCGTCCGAGCACGGTGACCAGCAAGGCGACGGAGGCGGTCACGCACCCGGCGATCATCAGCGTACGACGATCCACGGTGAACAGGCCCGCCGAGCCGTGCCGCGCGGCGAAGCCGGTGAGTACCGCGAAGGCGCACGCGCCGATCCCAGCCGCGACACCCATCGCACGATCGTCGGTGAGGCGGTTGCCGAGCACAGCGCCGATTCCGAGGACCACTGCGGCCAGTCCGTAGCAGAGGGCTTGCGCCAAGGCCGGCCGCACGTCGCCGGTGCCGACGGCGAACGCGCCGGCGGCCAGCCCCGAGGCCGCGAGCAGCAGCAGGCGGCTGAACGCCGGGCGCCAATGATCGGCGCGAGCGGACACGGCGTGCGCCACGCCGACACCGACGTCGTCGAAGTCGAACTCCGGCACCGGGGCGGACGCCGGGGTCAGGTACAGCACCTCCCCCTCGCGCAGGTCGAGCGATTCGGCGGTGGCACCGAAGTCGAGCGGCGGGCCGCCGAGTCGCTGCAGGACCCACGAGCTGTCGGCGGCGTCATCGCCCGCGACGTTCCGCACGACGATCGGCAGCAGTTCGCCCAACGTCGCCGTCGCGGGGATGGCGAGGTCGGCGCGCCGCTCGGGGCCCGCGACGGTGATGCGGCTCAGGTCGATTCCGCCGACGGCGAGCCGGGCGGTGGGAGTCGGGGTCGGGGCGTTCATGTTGCTCCAGGGCTGCGCGTTCGGCCGGATTGGGACGACCGGGGCGAGCGGGACGGAAGAGGTCTCAGTCAACGAAGAGGTCTCAGTCATCAGAGGCCTTAATCAGGGGAGGTATTTTCAGTGGCACAGGGCTCTTAGAGGGCGTTTGATCCGATTTCGGGGTCTCCCGCGACGTGTGCCCGGCGGAATGTGATCGACTGTGTCGGGGACGAGACAGCGAATCGGTCTCGCGGCGGGCCTGGCAAGGCGCCGGAGCGTCCTCATACCGGGCGTATGCGGACGCTCCGGCAACGCCGCCAGGGTCGTCGCGAGACCGATTCGCCCCCGAAATCGGATCAAACGCCCTCTTACTCATCGACGCCTACCAGCCCGGTCTGGACGAGTCCGATGGCGCGGCGGGTTACCAGTTGCGCGCGGCCGGGCGGGAGGGTGCGCGGTTTGGCCTCGCCGATGAACTTGCCCTCCTCCTTGGGGAAGGAGAGCAGCAGGGCGGGACTGCCCAGCTCCCACAGGCGGCGCAGCACCGGGTCCATCATGGCTCGCATGGCTCCGGAGGTGCTGCGCGCGAGCACGAGGTGCAGGCCGATGTGCGCGCTGCTGCCCAGGAGCCGTACCAGCGGGCCCAGCGGGCCGCCGGCGCCGTTGCCGGTGACGAAGAGGTCGTAGTCGTCGACGATCACGAACAGCCGCGGGCCTTCCCACCAGTCGCGCCGCTTGAGCTGTTCGGGCGTCACGTCCGCGCCGGGCAGGCGCGCGGCCATCGAGACGGCGGCGCTGCCGGCCAGCCGGGCGAGCGAGTCGGTGTCGACGGCGTACCCGACGCGGTACGCCTCGGGGACGAATTGGTGCAGCTCGCGGCCGGGATCGCCGAGCAGGATGCGCGCCTGCGCCGGGCCGCAGCGTTCGGTGACGGCCTTGGCGACGAGGCGCAGCGCGTTGGTCTTTCCGGTTTCCCCGTCGCCGAACACCATCAGGTTCGGGACGTGCTCGAAGTCGTGCCACACGGGATGCAGCCGCTTCTCGTCCCAGCCGAGGCACATACGCAAGTCGCCCTCGGCCGCGGGAAGCTGCCCGGCGGGCAGCCGGGTCGGCAGCATGCGCACCGCGGGCGAACGGGGCCCGGTCCAGAACAGGTCGATCTCGGCGGCGGCGGTCTTGGTGGCGGTGGACAGATCGTCGGTGTCCGCACGGCCGTCCAGGCGCGGCAGCGCGGTGAGGAAGTGCAGCCCGGAACGCGTCAGGCCGCGGCCCGGCTGGTGCGGCACGGCGCCGGCCGCGCGGCTGCCGACCTCGGACTCCATCGGGTCGCCGAGCCGCAGCTCGAACTTGGTGCCGAACAGGTCGCGCAGCCGGGGACGGAACTCGGACCAGCGCACCGCGGCCGCGACGAGGTGCACGCCGAAGGACAGGCCGCGCGCGGCGATCTCGTTGACCCGCGTCTCAAGCTCCTCGAAATCCGCGCGCAGTGTGGCCCAGCCGTCGACGACGAGGAACAGGTCCCCGAACGGGTCCTCGAACGCCCCGCGAGCGCGCGCGGCCCGGTAGGCGGCCATCGACTCCAGGCCGAGGGCATTGAAACGCGCCTCGCGGACTTCGATGAGCTGGGAGACCTCTTCGATCGTGCGCAGCACGCGGTCGCGGTCCAGCCGGGTGGCCACCGAGCCGACGTGCGGCAGACCGGCGATCGAGGCGAGGCCGCCGCCGCCGAAGTCGAGGCAGAAGAACTGCGCGTCGCGCGGTGTGTGGGTGAGCGCGATCGAGAGCATCAGGGTACGAAGCAGGGTCGACTTGCCGGTCTGCGGGGCGCCGGCGACGCCGACGTGGCCGTCGGCGCCCATCAGGTCCGCGACGAGCAGTTCGCGGGACTGCTCGAACGGCCGGTCCACGACGCCGATCGGTACGCGCAGGGTGCCGAGGCCGGGATATGCCGCCGCGTGCATGCCGTGCACCTGGTCCGGCACGATCGCGGGCAGCAGCTCGTCGAGGCTCGGCGCGGCGGTCAGCGGCGGCAGCCAGATCTGCCGGGCCGGCGGACCCGCGTCGGCGAGCCGGTCGACGAGCACTTCGAGCAGGCTCTCGCTCTCGCCGCCGCTCTCGGACCGCTCTTCCGCCTCCGGCGGCGGGGCGACCGGAACGGGGCCGCCGGGCTGCGGGGCACGCTGGCGCAGGCTGAATTCCACCACCTCGCCGGCGTCGGGCACGGCTGCGCCGCTCCCGCCGGCCTCCTGCGGGGACTCCGGGCATGGGCCTGATACGTAGGCGGCCTTGAAGCGGACCAGGTTGGTGGTGTCGATCTTGAGGTACCCGTTGCCCGGGGCGGACGGCAGCTCGTAAGCGCTGGAAACGCCGATGACGCTGCGCGATTCCATCGAGGAGAAGGTGCGCAGCGCGACGCGGTACGACAGGTGGCCCTCGACCCGGTGGATGCGTCCTTCGTCAAGGCGCTGCGAGGCGAGCAGCAGGTGCATCCCGAGGCTGCGCCCGACGCGGCCGATGGTGACGAAGAGCTCGACGAACTCGGGTTTGCTCGCCAGCAATTCGGAGAACTCGTCGACGACGACCAGCAGCGACGGCAGCGCGGTCAGCCGGGCGCCGCCAGCCGGGCCTTCTCGTAGTCGAACAGCGAGGCGTAGCCGCTCTCCCGCAGCAGTTCCTGCCGGCGGATGATCTCGCCGTTGATCGCGTCCTGCATCCGGTCGACTAGCTCCAGTTCGCCGGCCAGGTTCGTGATCACCGCTGAGGTGTGCGGCAGGCGGTCCATGTGCATGAACGTCGCGCCGCCCTTGAAGTCGACCAGGACGAGGTTGAGCGTCTCGGAGGAGTGAGTAGCCGCTAAGCCGATGATCAGGGTACGTAGCAACTCGCTCTTGCCGGAGCCGGTGGCGCCGATGAGCAGCCCGTGCGGCCCCATCCCGCCCTGCGCCGACTCCTTGAGGTCGATCTCGACGACCTCGCCGTTCTCGGTCACGCCGATCGGGACCTGCAGACGCGCGGACTGCGCGGTGCGCGGCCGCCATTTCGCCGCGACGTCGAACGTGCGCGGGTTGCGGATGCCGAGCAGGGCGGTCAGCTCGAAGTCGGACTCCAGCGGTTTGTCGGCCAGATCGACAGTGCCGCCGGTGCGCATCGGCGCGAGCACTCGCGCGAGGGACTGCGCGGCGCCCGGGCTCAGCGCGTCGGCCCGCGCGGTCGCGGTCGCGTCGCCGACCGGGAACTCGACGGTGCCGGGTGAACCGGCCGAACTGCCGGAGTCCGGGCCGTCGCCGTTCGCGAGGCGCAGACGCAGGACTTTGGGTCCGCCGGTCATCGCGCCGGTCGCGTCGAAGAGCACCGCGTTGCGCAATCCGGCGCCCAGCAGCCGGGAGGCGGCCGGCAGGGGTGCGCGATCCGCGACGACCACGACGAACGGCTCCGCCGCGCCCGGGGCGGAGCCGCGGTCGTGTTCCGGCCGCTCCTGCACTTCCGGACCGAGGAGTTCGACGAGGGCTTCGTAGTCGGTGGCGACCAGACGCAGCGGTCCGGCCTCGTCCTCTTCGCGGGGGTGGGCGGTGTGCGGCAGCCACTTGACCCAGTCCCACGCGGCCAGGCCGGGCTCGTCGGTGAGCACGGCGATCTTCAGTTCGTCCGGCGAGTGGAACACGGCGAGCTGGCAGAGCATCGCCCGCATCAGGCCGGCCGCGGCGTCGGCGTCCCCGGCGAACTCGACGCTGGTGAAGTTGCGCAAGCCCAGCGCGATCGGCACCCCGGCGACGGTCTGGTGCGCGTGGGTGAAGCGGCGCAGCGAGATCGCGCAGAGCGGTTCGAGGTCTTCGATCGGCTTGGTCTGCGGCGGGACGAACTCCAGCGCGGCGCGGCGGGTGCCGAGCCCGATGCGGACGCGGCCGAAGTCATCGTGGCTGCCGCGCCGCTCCCACAGCCGCGGGCCGGCGGCGATCGACCAGAGCGCGACCGGATCGGGGTTGTCCCAGGCGACCGCGGCGCGCTGCTCGTCGGCGGCCTCCGCCGCCTGTTCGCGCAACTGGTTCAGGTAGCGCAGGTAGTCACGGCGCTCGGCGCGCATGCGCCGCTTGCGATCCATGCCGGAACGCCCGATCTGGCCCAGCCCCATGGTCATCATGGAGGCGCCCATCATGCCGGACATCAGGTACATCGTCGACGAGCCGTTGGCCACCGAGAACATCAGGGCCATGGTTCCCATGCCCAGCGCCATCGGCATCATGACGATCATCGAGCTGAAGTCGGCGGTGGCCGGCTCGCCGAGCACCGGCGGCTCGGCCAGGTCCACCTGCCCGTCAGGCAACTGCGGCCCGGCCGCGCGCGGTGCCCGCTTCACGATGATGGTGCCCATGGGATGACCCCGCCCTTCTCCGTTACGGCGGCCTCACACCGACGGTAGGCAGCAGGGCTGGATCATCCGAACGCTGAGGCCGTGCGCTGCCCGATCGGACACACCCCGGTACCCGGGCGCGCTGGCCGTGTCCGGATCGAGCGGTCTCGCTTCGCTCACACGCGCCAGTTCAACCAGTTCAAATGGCACCGTTGCGCAGCGCGAACGCCACCGCGTGCGCGCGGTTGTGCAGCTTCCACCGGGCCAGCACGCCGTGGATGATGTTCTTCACCGTCCGCTCGGAGAAGTTCAGCCGCAAGGCGATCTCGGGCGTCCCCAGGCCGTCGGCCAGCAACCGCAGGACGGTGGTCTCCCGCGACTCCAGCGCGGCCGGCGTCGAGGTGTTCGGATCCAGCACGTCCTGCTGGATCGCCCGGATCTGCCCCGACAGCCAGCCGAACGCCACCCCGGGCTCCTCGAGCCGCCCCTGCCGGACCGCGGCGATCGCGCGCAGGATGCGCCGGAAATCAGCCTCCTGCCGCTGGATCACGCTCATCGGCCCGTTGCCGATCGACCGCGCCACATGCTGGTCGCGCACCCCGTCCCCGACCAGCACGAACCGCGCTTCGGGCCGAGCGCTCTCGGCGACCTGCCGCAGCCACCCCAGCGTCTCCTCGGTCACCCAGGACACCAGGATCAACACCACCTCGGCCTCGTCCCGCCGATCCTCCGGCAGCAACTTGACCCCGGCGCACGAAGCCAGATACGCCGCCGCCCCCTGCCCGGTCACCGGATCATCGGCCAGCACGGCCACCGTGACCGGATCCGCCAGCACCCCGTCGCTCAGCGGCGGCCGGCGCACCCCGTTCGCGCGCGGCACGCCGGGACGGTCCGCCTCGCGCGGACCGGTCACTGCCGCCTCGGCATCGGAATTCGTCGCAGAATACTGACGAGCCGACGGAATTTGTTCGAGCACGACGATCCATCCCTTTCGCGACGGCGGCGCGTCTTTTGGACTAGTCGCCGTCAAACTTTCGCAGACTCCTGCGTCTGCTCAATGTCGTAATATCGCACGACCGGCGCCGGAAACGATTAAAGGAATTTCAAAATTGTCTTATGGCTCGCATTTAGAATTGCTCGTCGGCCAGGGGATCAGTAAGGTCTCTTTCCTTACTGCTCAGGGGTTTTACCGGGCGAACGCAGCCCAAGGCCCTTAAGCGAACAATTAAGGGCTCCGGCAAAGCGGATTGAACACGAGGAGTTTCAATTCCGCTCTTAACGCACGATTTCGGCGGCGGCGGCAGGACGCGGTGAACGTATGAGTTCTCTGTTAATCAGGACGTCCGCTGCACCGCGAAGTGCGTCAATCGGGAAGCCGGCGGCCCGATTTCGCATCGAACAGGTGTGCGCGATCGGTAACGGCGGCCAGCACCAGCTGCTCGCCACGGGACGGCGCCGGCCCGTCGGCGTGCCGCACGACGAGTTCGACGGCGCCGCCCTCCAGTTCGACGCGCGCGTGCGTGAGGTAGTCGCGACCGGTGTCCTTGACCAGGACGGCTGTGGCACGCACGCCGGCATCCGAGCCGTCTCCCATGATGATCAGATCTTCAGGCCGCAAACCGATCACGATCCGGTCGCCGGTCAGCGCGTCCAGCGCCTTCTGCGCTAGTTCGATGCGCTGGCCGCCAAGTCGGGCGATCCCCGCCTCGACCGGCGCTTCGATCAGGTTCATCGGCGGCGACCCGACGAATTGCGCGACGGCGACCGTCTCGGGGCGCTCGAAGACCGACGAGGGCGCCCCGGTCTGCTGGAGCACGCCGCGATCGAGCATGGCCACCTGATCGGCGAACACCCACGCGTCGGTGGTGCTGCACGTGGCGTACAGCATCGTGATGCCGAGTTCGCGTTGGAGCGCGGCGATCGGGGTGCTGGCGCGAAACACGTAGGGCACGCCGGAGCCGGCGAGCGGTTCGTCGAGGCACACCACGCGCGGTTTGTTCACGATCGCACGGGCGATCGTCACGCGTTGGCGCAGGTCGTGGTCCAGTTCATCGGGGCGTGCGGTGAGGTGCCCGGCCAGTCCGCACTGCTCGGCCGCCTGCTCGACCCGCGAGCGCACGGCCTTGGCGGAGACCTTACGCATCGTCAGCGGAATCGCCACGTTGTCGTACACGGTCAGGTGCGGGAAGAGCGCGAAGCCCTGGAAGATCATCGACACGCCGCGCTTGTCCGGTGGCAGCCGGGTGACGTCGACGCCGTCCAGCAGCACCCCGCCGCGGTCGACCGGCTCCAGCCCGGCCAGCATCCGCAGCAGCGTCGACTTCCCGCTGCCGGACGGGCCCGCGATGACCATCAGCTCGCCGTCGCGCACGTCGAGGGTCACCCCGTCGACCGCCGGCTTCCACATGCCGCGATACAGCCGAGTGGCGTCGGCGAACCGTATCTCGGCCACGATCTCTTCGGCTCCTGTATCAGCTTACTTATTTAAAGTCCGGGGCTCCCGGGCCGGTGGCGGTTGGAACGGCCCGGGAGCGGTCGGTGTGCCCGTTACCCCTTGACCGAACCGGCCAGCAGGCCGTGTACGAAGTATCTTTGAAAGGAGAAGAATACGAGCAAGGGCACGGACATCGCGAGGAACGCACCGGGGGCCAGCACGTCGATGTTGCTGCCGAACTGGCGCATCTGCGCTTGCAGCGCCACGGTCAGCGGCTGGGTGTCGCTGTTGGAGAAGACCAGCGCGACCAGCAGGTCGTTCCAGACCCACAGGAACTGGAAGATGGCCAGCGAGGCGATCGCGGGGCGGCCCAGCGGCAGGATCACCCGCCGGAAGATCACCCATTCGGAGCCGCCCTCCATCCGCGCCGCCTCCAACAGCTCGCGCGGGATCGCGGCGAAGAAGTTGCGCAGCAGGAACACCGCGAACGGCAGCCCGAAGCCGACGTGGAAAAGCACCACCCCGGTGATCGAGCCGAACAAATGCAGGTCCCGGTACAGCTTCGCGACCGGGATCAGCGCCACCTGGATCGGCACCACCATCAGCCCCACCACGCCGACGAAGGCCCAGTCCCGGCCCGGGAACTCCATCCAGGCGAAGGCGTGCGCCGCGAACGCCGCGATCACCACCACCAGCACGGTGGCGGGCACCGTGATCAGCACGCTGTTGAGCAGCGCCTTCACGATGTCCTGGTCCTGGAACAGGCTCGCGTAGTCGGCGACGGTCAGCTGCGCCGGCTTGGCGAACACGTTCCACCAGCCGCCGGCGCTGATGTTGTCGGCCGAGCGGAACGAGGAGACCAGCAGCCCGAAGGTCGGGATCAGCCAGAACACGCCGATCAGCAGCGCGATTGCCTGTAGCGCCCCGCTGCTGAGCCGCTGGGAGATCCGCGCCGCCAAGCGCCTGGCGCCCGGCTCGCCGGACGCGCCGAAGCGGTACTTGCGGAACACGCGGTTTCGCGTCACCGGCAGCGTGGTCATGCGGCCACCGCCGCGTGACGCGTCAGGAACATGGCCCACAGTGTCCGGACCATGCCTTCCGATTCGAGGCTGGCGCCCCACGCGACGCACGGCCCGCCCAGCACGTTCACCGCGAGCTTCGCATCGTCCTGACTGCGGTACGGATCGGGCAGCAGGATGCCTTGGTCGGTTATTTGCACGTACAGCAGCGGACGGGACGGCTCGTGCAACGCCAACCCGAGCCGCAGCGTGCCGGTCGGCTCGTTCGCCTCGTTCCACGCGGCCAGCGAGGTCACCGAGGCGGACACCGCGAAGCCGAGCTCCGCCAGACCCCAGTCCAGCAGCGACTGCTGCGCGAAACCGGCGGCCTGCGTGGCGGCGGTGTACTCCCAGAGGGCCGACCGCCCCGGCGGGTTCAGCACGCCGAACGGCGCGTTCGGATCCATCGCTGACCTCCCTGGCCGGGCGCCGTTGCGCCGGGTCCCGCTCTGCGGTGTCCCGCTCTGAGGGCGGGATTCGTTCGTACCGGTCACGAGCCGCTCCGTTCGCGCCGAAGTCGCCGGATGTTGAAATACAGGGCGGGCAGCACCAGGACGTAGAGGAACACTCCGATCGCGCTGCCGAGTCCCTGGTCCTGGGCGCCGCCGAAGGAGACGCTCCACATCTGCACCGCGAGCACGTTCGCGTCCGGCAGGGTCGAGCCCGGCGCGATGACGAAGACCAGGTCGAACACCTTCAGCACGTTGATGACCAGGGTCACCAGCACGGTCAGCAGCACCGGCGCGAGCAGCGGGATGGTCACCTTCCGGAAGATCTGCCATTCCGACGCTCCGTCCACGCGCGCGGATTCCTGCAGTTCGCGCGGCACCGCGCTGAGCCCCGCCGCGATCAGCACCATGGCGAATCCAGACCAGATCCACAGGTACGCGGCGATGATCGCGGGCGTGACCAGGCTCGGTCCGAGCCACGAGACGCCGTGGTAGGGCTGGGCGAAGTTGCTCGCGGGCAGCTCGAGCCGATACCGCCCCGGTGGCAGGCTGCTGATGGTGAAGGTGCCGTCGGCCGCGGTGCCGGCGCTGCCGACGACGCGCGTCCCGTCGACGGCCTGCACGGTGATGCCGGACAGGCCCTTCTTGCCGCGGTCCAGGTGGCCGGGCGTGCCGCCGCCGCCGTAGACCAGGTCGAGCCAGACGGTTCCGGTGATCGCGCCGGGCTTCCCGGCGGCGGGATCGGCCTGCGCGGCGTTCTTGGGCAGCGAGTTGACCGCGTATCCGACGAGCGGCAGTTGCGCGATCGAGCCCGGGGCATACGCCTGCGTGGACTGGAACGAGCCGCTGGACGCGGTGAAACCGCCATCGTCCCGGGGATGCGCGCCGGGGTACTTCGACGAGGGCGCGAAGGTGTCGTGGACGCCGACGAGCACCGCGTTGGCCACACCCTGGTGCGGGTCGGCCTGATAGACGAGCTCGAAGATGACTCCGGCGGCCAGGAACGAGATGGCCATCGGCGTGAAGATGACGATCTTGAACGCGGTGGCCAGCTTGATCCGCTCGGCCATCACCGCGAACACCAGCCCGAGGATGCACGCGAGCGTGGGCGCGGTGACCACCCAGATGATGTTGTTGCGCAGTGCGGTCACCGTGGCCGGGTCGCTGAACAGCTTGCCGAAGTTCGCCAGCCCGACGAACGTGCGGCCGTCCGCGCCGTGCAGGCTCAGCCAGATCGAGTAGACGATCGGGTAGACGACGATGGCGAGCAGCAGGATCGCCGCCGGACCGAGGAAGCCGAAGCTGACGCGGCGTGGGATGCGCAGCGGGCTGTACGGCGTCCGGTCGCGGCGCAGAAAGCCGCGCGGCCCGTCTGGCGGAGGTGTGCCCACTGCCGGGGAGGGTGCGGCCTCCCCGGCGAGCGGCACCATGGAGTCGGAGACATCCATGGAATTCAGGAACCCTTCCGAGAGACGGTGATTTCGGCTGTGCCCATGGCTGGGGCGGAGACGCTACCGGTCACGACCAACTCACCTTCGCGGCGTCCGCCTCAAGCTGCTTGGCCGCGCCTTGCACGTTGCTCGGGTTGGCGAGGAAGTCCTGCAGGTCCTTCCACTCCCCCGCGCCCTTCGTGCCGCCGAACGCGCCGGGCGCCTGGTCCGACATGTCGAAGCGGAAGTTCGGGCCGGCCTGCTGGAGCAGCTTCGCCTCGTTCTGGGTGATCTGGTCCGGGTAAGCCGAGATCGGCACGAGTTTGTTCGGCGAGAGGAACCCGCCCGCGCCGGCCCAGATGGTGTCGGCCTGCGGCGAGGCGAGGAACTTGATCAGCTCCATCGTCGCCGGGTCGGCGTTCAGGGCGATCGCGGCGTCGCCGCCGCCGGTGACGAAGCTCGACGTCGATCCGGCCGCCGGGAAGGGGAAGAAGTTCGCGTCCGTGCCGAGCTTCGCGGTGGTGGTGCTCGTGATCACGGTGGCGGAGAAGTCGCCCTCGTAGACCATCGCGGCCTTCGGCGGGTCGGTGAAGGTCCGCGTCACCGAGTCGTCGAAGCTGACCTGCAGCGCGCCGCTGTCGCCGCCCGCGATCAGCTTCTGGTTGCCGAACAGCTGGCCGAGCGTCGTCAGCGCCTGAACGACGCTCGCATCAGTCCACGGAATCTGGTGATGCGTCAGCTTGTCGTACATCGCCGGGCCGGCCTGGCTGAGGTAGACGTTCTCGAACCAGTCGGTCAGCGTCCAGCCGTCCGCGCCGCCGATCGAGACCGGGGTGATGCCGGCGTCGGAGAGGGTTTGAGCGTCCTTGAGCAGGTCGGACCATGTCGTCGGCGGCTTGATGCCGGCCGTCGCGAAGGCGGCGGTGTTGTACCAGAACGTGGATTTGTTCGCCGCCTTGTAGACGATCGAGTACACCTGGCCGTTCACGGTGCCCAGCGACTTCCAGCCCGGGTCATAGTCGGCGCCGATCTCGCTGATGACGTCCGGTGTGAACGGCTTGACCGCGCCGTTCTGCGCCAGCGTGCGGATCACGCCGGGCTGGGCGAGCAGCGCCACGTCCGGCGGCGCGCCGCCGGCGATCTTGCTCTGCAGCACGGTCGCGGTGTTGTCGCCGGCACCCTGGTAGCTGACCGTCGCGTGGGTGGCCGTGGTGAACGCGCTGAGCACCTTCTGGAACTTCACCTGCTCCGCGCCCGACCATTCGGCCAGCACCTTGAGGTGATGGCCGCTCAGATCCGCCCAGGAGGACGCGGTGTTCGCCGCGCCGGCCGAGCTCGAGCCGTGCGAGGTGCTGCTGGAACAGGCGGCGAGGCCGAGCCCCGCGGCCGCCACGACCGCGATGGCGCGTGCGGCCCTACCGGCGGCTGTACGCATGGGTACCCCTCTTGTCGAAAGACGATCAACGAATTTGGCGCCATGCCGAACGGGCAGGCCAGGGCCGCGGCGGCGGCGGGACAGTCGCTTGAATTTGGTCGATCGGGAAGAGATCGATGACCTAGCCGACCAAGCCGTTGCGGCCGGGGGGCGTGTCGGCAAAAGTAACGATGGCGAAATCAGCTGGTCAAGCATGTTGCCATTTCGCAACGAACGAACAAATCAATCCGAATTAATGTCTAACCTCCAGCGCGAATTTGTTTGATTCTTGACTATTTTCGACTGGCGATGGATCCTCGCGCTGTGAGCCCTTCTCCACACGAGACCCGCGCCGCGCGCAACCGGCAGGCCGTGGTGCGCCTGCTGCGCGAACGCGGCACGCTCAGCCGCGCCGACATCGCGCGCGCCACCGGGCTGTCGCGCTCCACGATCTCCGGGCTGGTCGGCGAACTGGTCGCCGGCGGGATGGTGATCGACCTGGGCACCTCGCTGCCGCCGGCCGGCGGCTCGGCGGGCCGCCCGGGCGCGGCGGTGATGCTGAACCCGGCGACCGGCGAGGCGATCGGCGTCGACTTCGGCCACCGGCACGTTCATGTGATCATCGCGAATGTCACCCACCAGGTGCGCATCGCCAAGTCACAGCCGCTGGCCGCCGACTACCACCCCGCGCGCGGGATCGACACCGCCGCCGCCCTGGTGCGTGAAGCGATCGCCGAATCAGGCATCGACCCCTCGCGCATCCTCGGCGTCGGCGTAAGCGTGCCGGTTCCGTATGACAAGAACACCGAAGCCGCCGCCGGTTCCGATCCAAGATGGACCGGCGTACCGGTAGCGGCCGAACTCTCCGCACGCCTGCGCCTGCCGGTGAGCGTCGACAACGACGCGCAGCTCGGCGCGCTGGCCGAGCGGCTATGGGGCGTCTGCCGCGACTACGACGACGTCGTCTACCTCAAACTGCACGCCGGAGTAGGCGGCGCGCTGATCGTGGCCGGCCGGCTGGTGCGCGGAGCCGCCGGCGCGGCCGGCGAGATCGGCCACCTGGTCCTGGACCCGGCCGGACCACTGTGCCGCTGCGGAAACCGCGGCTGCCTGGAATCGTTCGTAGCGCTCCCGAGAATCATGCGCGCCCTAGCGCCGGCGTACGGCGACCACATCACGCTGCGCGACGTGATCACCATGGCCTGGCAAGGCGACCGCGGCTGCATCAGAGCCCTGCAAGAAGCGGGTACCGCCGCCGGCCGCGCGGTAGCCATGCTGTGCAACATCCTCAACCCGCAAGCGGTAGTGGTCGGCGGCGCACTGGCCAACGCAGGCGAACTCCTGCTGGCCCCGCTGCGCGAAGCAGCCGCCGGCGCGGCGCTCCCGCTGGCCGCCGCCGCGCACATCACCGCGGGCGAACTAGGCCCCCAGGCCAGCGCACTCGGCGCGGTCGCGCTGGTCCTGGGCCAAAACGAGCACGACCGCAGCACCCACGCCCCGGCGCCGGACCCAGTCGCCGCGAGCTGAATCAGCAGTCCGCAACCGCAGTCCGTCCGCCCCAGCGGTCGCTGCTGCCTGCCACCAATCGTCAAGCGCATCACGAGAAGGAACGCCATGCTCGAGCTCACCGACGTCGGCACGACGTTCGCCGACTCATCGCCGCCCGCCGCCTTGGCCAACCCCCCGGTTCCCGATTCGACACTGGACGCACCCACCGCCCAGCGCGACCCACACTGGTTCAAGCGCGCAGTGTTCTACGAGGTCTTCGTGCGCTCCTTCTACGACTCCAACGGCGACGGCACCGGCGACTTCAAGGGCTTGACCAGCAAGCTGGACTATCTGCGGTGGCTCGGCATCGACTGCATCTGGCTGCCCCCGTTCTTCAAGTCCCCGCTGCGCGACGGCGGGTACGACGTCTCCGGCTACCTGGAAATCAACCCGGAGTTCGGCAACCTGGGCGACTTCGTGCAGTTCGTCGAGCAGGCGCACGCGCGCGGGATCCGGGTCATCATCGACGTGGTCATGAACCACACGAGCGATCAGCACCCGTGGTTCCAGGCCTCCCGCTGCGACCCGCACGGACCCTACGGCGACTTCTACGTCTGGGCCGACGACGACGCCGGCATGTCCGACGCCCGGATCATCCTCTCCGACGCCGAGACGTCGAACTGGACCTACGACCCGCTACGCAAGCAATACTTCCTGCACCGCTTCTTCTCTCACCAGCCGGATCTGAACTACCACAACCCCGCGGTGCGCCGCCGCATCCTCAGCGTGCTGCGGTTCTGGCTGGACCTGGGCATCGACGGCTTCCGCCTCGACGCCGTGCCGTACCTGTACCACCAGGAAGGCACCAACGGCGAAAACCTCCCGCAAACGCACCAGTTCCTGCGCGAGATCCGCGCCATGGTCGACGCGGAGTACCCCGACACGGTGCTGCTGGCCGAGGCGAACCAATGGCCCAGCGACGTAGTCGAGTACTTCGGCAACGCATCCGTCGGCGGCGACGAGTGCCACATGGCGTTCCACTTCCCCGTCATGCCGCGCATCTTCATGGCAGTACGCCGCGAATCGCGCTACCCCATCTCCGAGATCATGGCGCAGACCCCGGCGATCCCGTCCGGCTGCCAGTGGGGCATCTTCCTACGCAACCACGACGAACTCACCCTCGAAATGGTCACCGACGAAGAACGCGACTACATGTACAGCGAGTACGCCAAAGACCCGCGGATGAAAGCCAACGCGGGCATCAGAAGGCGACTAGCCCCGCTCCTCGAGAACGACCGCCGCCAAATAGAACTGTTCACCGCCCTTCTGCTCTCCCTTCCCGGCTCCCCCGTCCTCTACTACGGCGACGAAATCGGCATGGGCGACAACATCTGGCTCGGTGACCGCGACGGCGTGCGCACCCCGATGCAATGGACCCCGGACCGCAACGCCGGCTTCTCCACCACCGACCCCGGGCGCCTCTACCTCCCGGTCATCATGGACGCCGTCCACGGCTATCAGTCCACGAACGTCGAAGCCCAGATGGCCAGCGCATCGTCGCTGCTGCACTCGACAAAGGCCCTGCTGGCCGCCCGCAGACGACACCCCGCCTTCGGCCTGGGCAGCTACCGCGAGCTCAGCTCCACCAACCCGAGCGTCCTGGCCTTCGTCCGCCAATGGCCCAACGACGAATACGAATACGAATACGGCGGCGACGGCGACCGCGAACACCCGGACATCGCGCTATGCGTAATGAACCTCTCCCGCTTCCCCCAAGCAACTGTCCTGGACCTACGCGAATACGAAGGCCGACAGCCCATTGAAATGCTAGGAGCAGTCCAGTTCCCCGAAATCGGCGAACTCCCCTACCTGCTGACCCTCGGCGGCTACGCCTTCTACTGGCTCGGCCTAAGCACCACCGTCCGTACCACGTGAGCTCAATTGTCGCGAGGGCGGAATCCGTATCTCGTGGCGCACGAGGTCGTGACTGAGCGCTTCATTCCGAACGGCGACTAGGACGGACGCAGGGCCCCGGGAGCACTCAGGTCTCCGATTCGGATCCCGTGGCTGTCGGGGCCCTTGCACGTCCACCATGCCTCCGATTCGGCCACATCGGGGAAAATGATGCGCTGGTGGCTCGGACACTGAGGCCATTGGATGAACTCGTATCCGGTCAACTCGTCCTGTACGAGTTCTGCGAGCCTGGCGGTGAGAGCGAAGTCTTCGACGCCCAAGTCGACGCCTGATCCGAACCGCGCTGGGCCATCGCCGGCCGACGATGGTCCAGTCCTCAGGCGCGGTGTATGCGGGATCGTCGCCGGCCCACCACGCGCGGAAGCCCAGTTTGGCCGTGACCCGAGGGTCGATCAGTAGATCACGCGAGACGCGCGAGCAGGGCACGATCAGGCTCGCGATCGCGCTGGTCGCCGGGGCGCCGGCGAGCGGCCACGACTCGACTTCGATCATGGCTAGAGAGTAGTGACCAGCCAGTTACCAGGCGACTGAGTTACCGGGCGACTGAGTCACCAAGCGACCGGGAGTGCCTTCAGGCCTCGCATGACGGCGCCGCTCTCCCACTCGAGTTCTTCGGCCGGGACGGCCAGGCGCAAGTGGGGGAAGCGGCGCACGACCGTGCCGAGCGCGACCTGGAGCTCCATCCGGGCCAGTTGTGCGCCAAGGCAGAAGTGCGGGCCGTGGCCGAAGCCCAGGTGGGGGCAGACCGGGCGGTTGAAGTCCAGCACATCGGGGTCGGGGAAGGCGTCGCCGTCGCGGTTGGCCGCGTACTTGGGCATGATCACCGCGTCGCCCGCCTTGATCGTCACGCCGCCTATCTCCACGTCCTCGGCGGCGGTCAGCGGGAGGACCGCGTAGCCGAGCGGCGACCAGCGCATCAGCTCTTCGACGGCGCGGCGCAGCACACGTGGATCGTCGCGCAGCTGGGCCCACTGCTCCGGGTGGGTGAGCAGCGCGTAGATGAAGTTCGTGATCTGATAGCTCGTCGTTTTGTGGCCGGCCACGAACAGCGTCATGATCATGGTCATCAGCTCTTCGCGGTCCAGCCGGTCGCCCTCGTCGTGGACCCGGATCAGCTCACTGATCAAGTCCCGGCCCGGGTCGGCGGTGCGCTTGTCGACGATGTCTTCCATGTACACGCCGTACTGCGCCTTGACCTCGATGATCTCCTCGGGCGTCCGGTCCCCGGTGCTCACCATCACCGCGACCCACTCACGCACCCGCTCCAGGTCTGGAGTCGGGACGCCCTGTGGGGCTCGGAATCAGGAATCTGCCAGCTGGTTGATTACCTCAGGCGACGTCGTTCGGTCAGGCCGCGACCTGATACTCGCTAGTCAGGCCGCCAAGGACGGGCTTGCGGCTCAGCCGGTAGGCGGCAAGATCGATCGGTTCGGGCGGTGCGGTCTCGGCCTGGGAGGGGCTGAGCTGGCGCAAAGCCCGGTGCGGTCGGACGGCGTTGTAGTGCGCGAGGAACACCTGCAACACCAGGCGTAGGTGGTGCTCGCCCAGGATCAGGACGCGGTCGAACAGTTCCCGGCGCAGGGTGCCGATCATCCGTTCGCAGATCGCGTTCGCCCGAGGAGCCTGCGGCGGGCTTTTGATCACGCGGATACCGGCGTCGGCCAATACGGCGTCGAAGGCGTCGGTGAACTGGCCGCCCCTGTCACGAATCATGAACTTGAACGAGGTCGCGCGTTCCCCGAGGTCCATCAGCATGTTGCGGGCGGCCTGGGTGGTCCAGGCGCCGTCGGGGTTGGCGCTGACACCGAGCAAGTGGGCCCGGCGCGAACCGTGCTCGATCATGATCAGGGCTTAGATGCGCTTGAGCAGGACAGTGTCGACGTGGACGAAGTCGACTGCAAGGATGCCGTGGGCCTGGGCGGTGAGGAATCGACGCCACGTCGGGCCGCTGCGGCGCGGGGCGGGATCGATACCGGCGTCGTGCAGGATGCCCCACACGGTCGAGACCGCGATCTTGTGTCCAAGTCGGGCCAGTTCACCCTGCACGCGCCGGTGGCCCCACGTCGGGTTCTCGGTGGCCATCCGGATCACCAGCGCTCTGATCGATTCACAGGTCGGTCGGCGCCCGGGCCGACGCGGCGTCGTGGTGTACTTGCCCGCGACCAACGTGCGGTGCCACGCCAACAGCGTGCCCGGGGTCACCGGGAAGACCTGCGCCCACCGACGGTGCGGGATCAGACCGGAAAGCGCCGCGAGCCAGAGCCGGTCCTCCGGCCGATAGCAGACTTTCTTCACATGCCGACGCAGCACCGAGTTCTCGTGGCGCAGCACCACCACTTCGGCGGCACTGGACACGTCGCGCCGTGCGATCGCGGCCAGGGCACTGAGGATCTTGCAGGTCAGCCGGTAGGCGAAGGAGATCAGCATCCCGCCATGCTGCCAGGCACATAGGCGAGAGGCCGGGCCAATGACCCGATTCGTGAAAACGAGCCCACAGGGACTTCATCAACGGGGAGATCACTGCGCCACCACTGTTGGCGTCCCACCGCATGTCGGTCACGCTGCTGTCTCATAGAGAGTAAGACTCATGCTGAGGTATGCGCATCTCATAGTCTCCTCACTATCGTACGCAAGCCTTGTGCCGTGTCCTTGCTCAGTACCACTGTCGCCCGCGTGGCAAAGTCCGGATCGACCCTCGCCCTCGGCCGCGCGGAGCATGTCAGAGAGCTGGAAGGCCTTCTTCTTCGGCTCCTTCAGTCCGGCCGACACGATCTCGATCGACAAGATCCCGGGCTATCTGTGGCCGCAGGCGATCTCGGTGCGCCTGTTCGGTTTCCATGCCTGGTCGCTGGGCGGCTCGGGCGGCGGCCTGGCGAACACCGTCGCTTCGCAGATCCAGGCGTGTGTCCCTGCCCCTGTTCCGCGGTGCCAGCGGGCGACTACGGCGGCGCAACGGCCTCCACCTCGACCGCATCCTCCGCCCCCTACCTGTGCTCCCACTCATAAACCCGCTCCCCCGACCAATCGGAGATCCTCATGCACCCGCGCCGCACCGCAGCACTGGCCACCCTCGCGCTGATCGGGCTCACCGCAGGACTCGGCACGCCCGCCTACGCCGTCGGCGCTGTCTCGATCATCGACCCTCACGAGGTCGCGCACTTCGACGTCTCGGCCCTGCAGCAGCCGGAGAATCTCGCGCTGGAGCCGAACGGTTCCGTGGACGTGACCTTCAACCGCGCCCTGGAGGTGGCCAGGGTCAGCCCGGACGGGTCGCTCACGATCCTGGCGACTCTTCCGCAGGCCACCGTGGGAAACGCGATCGTCTCCGGCATCGTGCGCATGGCTGACGGGACGTTGTATGTGA
This sequence comes from uncultured Actinomycetota bacterium, assembly GCA_963714445.1. Classification (GTDB taxonomy): domain Bacteria; phylum Actinomycetota; class Actinomycetes; order Streptomycetales; family Catenulisporaceae; genus Actinocrinis. The sequence continues at coordinate 3,425 of CAVQPP010000273.1, read as the reverse complement.
ACTACAACGCGGGCAGCCAGTCCGGTATCTGGCGCATCCCGCCGAGCGGCGGGACACCGCGGCGGGTCGTGGCCATTGCGGGCGCTGGCGCGCTCAACGGCCTGGCCTACGACCCGGGGCAGCACGCGCTGTACGCCACGGATTCCAGCCTCGGTGTGGTCTGGAAGGTCTCACTCGCCGACGACACCGCCTCGATCTGGGCCCAGGGCACGCAACTGCAGCCGGCCACCGCGACGGGCAAGGGCGCCAACGGCCTGAAGGTGCACGACGGTGCGGTGTGGGTGAGCAACACCACCCTCGGCACGCTGCTGCGCATCCCGATACAGCGCGACGGCACCGCCGGGGCGACGAGCGTGGCGGCCCAGGGCGTGACCGGCATCGACGATTTCGCGTTCGCGCCCGACGGCGAGGTGGTGGCCGCGCAGAACGCGCTGAGCGAAGCGAGCATCGTCAACGTGCACACCGGTGCGCACACCGTCGCGCTGACCGCCGCGGACGGCCTGTCCAACCCGACCTCCGTGGCCATCCGCGGGAACAAGGCGTACATGACCAGCGGCGCCTATTTCACCCGCACCGATCCGAACCTGCTCCTCGCAACCCTCACCCAGTAGCCGGATCGCACCGGTGTCAGCTACCACGACCACAACTGGGCCGTGCGTCGCCGGGTGCCATGACGTAGGCGCCGAGGCCGACTCGGCGCCTACGTCTCGCGCCATCCTTAGTCGTTGATCAGGTCGAATTCTTCCCAGGTGCCGATCGCGGTCCGGTTGGCGATCAACGGCGACGCCCCGGCGTTGTCAGCCGTCACGTAGTCGTTGTTCGCTTGTGCTCGCAGGCTGACGCTGCCATCGGCGTTGTGGATGAGGCTGAACTTTTCCCAGGCGCCGATCGCGGTCCGGTTGGCGATCAACGGCGACGCCCCGGCGTTGTCAGCCGTGACGTATTCGCTGTTCGCGTGCGCACGCAGGCTGATGGTGCCGTCGGAATTGTTGATCAGGTCGAATTGCTCCCAGGCGCCGATCGCGGTCCGGTTGGCGATCAACGGCGACGCCCCGGCGTTGTCAGCCGTGACGTAGTCGTTGTTCGCGTGCGCACGCAGGCTGATGACGCTGGATGGGATGACGGTTCCCTGCCAGCTGTTGTTGCTCACCGTCGCGGTGAATCCGGTGGAGTTGTTCAGGTAGGCGGAGGCTCCTGACTTCAGACCGGTGACGGTGTTGCCGGTGATCGTCGCGGATCCGGTGGGCGCCGGAAGGTTGGGCGGCGAGATCACGATCCCGTTGCGCCAGGGAGAGGTGATCGTGTTGTTGGTCAGTTGGGTCGCGTTCGAGCTGGAGATGCCGACCGCGTCGTACATCGCGTTGACGATCGTGTTGCCGGTGACGGTGACGTTCGCGACGTCCGAGGTCACCTGGCCGGGCGCGTCGATGCCGACGCGCAGCGCGGGCTGGCCCTGGCTGTAAGCGTTGCCGCCGGATCGCACGATCATGTTGCCCGACACCCTGGCCGAGGTCAGATGGCTGCCGTTCGCGCTGAACTGGCCGACGCTCAGGCCCGTATAGGCAGCCGTGTCGCTGACGTAGTTGTTCTGCACGATGTCTGCGCCGCCGCCGTAGACCCCGATGCCGTGGGCTCCCCAGACGGCGATGACGGTGTTGTTCGTGAAGGTGGGCGCGGTCATCGGCGTGTAGTAGGTGGTGGTGCTGCCGCTGACGTTGTAGTTGACGGAGTTGATGGCCATTCCGTCGTCGCCGGTGCCCCGGACGAAGTTGTTGGTGGCGGTCAGGTGGTCTCCCACGCTGCCGTTGTTGGAGACGTTGTTCAGGTTGATCCCGTCGGCCCACATGTCGGTGAAGCGGCTGTTGGACACCTTGCCACCGGTGCCGGCGCCCCAGATCCCGGAGGTGTTGTGCTGGGCCCACATCCCGGTCACCGCCCAGTTCGTGCCGGAGACGTCCATGGAGCCGCCGGAGCCGTCGACCGTGGCGCGGCTTTGCGCGTTGGAGTCGAGATGGAAATTCTCCAGGGTGCACGACACCGTGTGGAAGGCGGCCGAGAGACCGTTGGCGTTCGGCAGGGGGACCGAGCGGTAGATGGTGCTGTACCACATCCCGGCTCCGGCGATCGTGATGCCCGTCGCGCTCAGGCCGTTCGTGCCCTTCAAATAAAAGGTCCCCTGCGGGATCCAGAGGATCTTGGCCTGCGACTGCGCCTGGTTGATACAGGTCTGGATGGCGCTGGTGCTGTCCATCGCCGCGCTGTCGGCGGACCCGTTGGTCGGGGTGTTGTCGGAGACCGCTCCGCAGCTGGTGATGGAGATCGAGTTGGCCGGCTGGGCGATCGGCGGCGGCGGATTCTCCACATCGATCACGTCGATGAGGTAGTGGGCCGCGGTGTTGGCCGCGTCCTTCTGCAGGGTGATCGTGCTACCCGGCGCGACGGCTGCACCCGTGATGAACGTGTGCGAGTCGTCGAAGAAGACCTGAGGGTCGCCGTCCGCGGGGTTCTGGTCCTGCCCGCTGTAGGTGGTGCCCTCGTACAGCCAGCTTTGCTTCGAGTTGAGGTTCAGCGCCTGGCGGAACGTGCCGTCCACGTAGAGGTTCAGCGTGGCGGTGGTGCCGCCGCCCGTGGCGCTGTCCGGAATGCTGGCCCGGACGTCGACGAAGCTGATCGGCTGGCCGGTGTTGTTCGTCCACCGGACATACTGGCCGGTGCCGGTGAACTGGACATATGCGTGCCCGGAGGCTTCGAGCGCCGCGCTGGAGTACCGCGTCGTGGGCGCCGTGGTCAGCGACACCGCGGTGGCGCCACCGCCGAGCGTGCCGGCCTCGGCTTCGTAGCTGGTGAACGGGGTCGTAGCGCCGACCGTCGCGGCCGACGCCGACGGTGCCGCGGGGGCAACCGCCGACGCTGACGGGATCAAGAGGGCGCCCGCCGTCCCCAGGCCCAACAGCAACGCGGCGATCAATCCCGAGCGCGTGAGCACGTTCGCGCGGCCCGGACCGCGCGAACGTGCTCGGGCTGGGTATTCGTCCATGATGTCCTCTCCGAAGACAGAGTGAAGCCCACGGCGCTCAGACTCAGTTGACGAGTGTGGGCTGATTCCAGATGCCGAAGGCCGAAGCTGGTCCGCGGTCAGCGGGAATCGTCAGAGTCCGACGATGCGGCAACGGCGCCGGTGGCGACCGGGCTGAGATGCGAACGCCGTGTCATCTACGTGGCTCCTCCACGGGATGCCGACCAACTCGACACGAGACATGGGATGAATGAACCTCGGAGCGCGGGCGCCAGCCACGTCCGTCGAGCTGTCGACGCATACTTTTGCACAGCTATCTGAGGCAGACTCTCTGCTAGTTGGCTGGCTTTAGACAAGTGAAGGTAAAATGTTGACAGATCACTATCATCCGACCTCTGTCGATGACACA
>CAVQPP010000272.1:0-10295 GCA_963714445.1 uncultured Actinomycetota bacterium | reverse complement strand
AACCCCGCGGGCAAGTGCGTGGAAGCCACCCGCATCCGCACCGGTTTCCGGCGGGTCGAACTCGGCGACCGCGAGCTGCTGATCAACGGCAGGGCGGTGATGATCGCGGGCATGAACCGCCACGAGCACGATCCGCGCACCGGCAAGGCGTGTCGCGCGAGGCCATGATCGCGGACATCCGGCTGATGAAGCAGTTCGGCGTCAACGCGGTGCGCACCTCGCACTATCCGAATGCCGAGGTCTGGTACGACCTTTGCGACGAATACGGCCTCTACCTGATCGACGAGGCCAATCTCGAGGCGCACGCCTTCCTGCACCAGCTCTGCCGCGACCCGCGCTACGCCGCCCAGTTCCTCGAGCGCGGCCTCAGGATGGTGGAGCGCGACAAGAACCACCCCAGCGTCATCCCCTGGTCGCTGGGTAACGAAAGCGGCTATGGGCCCAACCACGACGCCATGGCCGGCTGATCCGCGCCGCCGACCCGACCCGGCCGCTGCACTACGAGGGCGCGGTCTCAGACGGAGCGGCGGGTCCAGCCGGTCCGTGGCCGTTGCCGTCACGGACATGGTCTGCCCCATGTATGCCCCCATCGCGACATTGTCGCCTGGGCCAAGGCTCCGAACGCGGGGATCCGCGGCCCCGCTGATTTTCTGCGAGTACTCGCACGCGATGGGCAATAGCAACGGCGGCCTGTCCGACTACTGGGACGCTTTCGAGATATCACGGGCTGCAAGGGCGTTTTCATTTGGGGAGTGGTGGATCACGGCATCAAGCGGCGGTGCGGGGTGGTGAGTATTGGGCCTATGGCGGCGACTTCGGCGATCAGCCGAACGATTTCAACTTTGTGTGCGACGGTCTAGTCTGGCCCGACCGGACTCCGCATCCCGCCATGCAGGAATGCAAGAAGCTGCAGCAGCCGGTGGGGCTGCGGCTGGAAGGAGGAAGCCGCCTCACCGTCACGAACAAACAGGACTTTACCACGCTTGCGTGGCTGCGGGGCGAGTGGGAAATGGCAATAGACAGCGTGCCGTATCATCCAAAGGGAAGCTACACGAATCCTGAAGACCGCGCCCGGCAAATCCCAAACGGTGACGCTGGCGCTGAAGAAGCCTGGGTTGCAGCCGGGACAGGAATGTTTTTTGACCATTCGTTTCCTCGCGATGAAGGCGACGCCGTCAGGTGTGACGCCGGCCATGAAGTCGCATGGGAGCAGTTTCCGCTGGGGTACAAGCCGGCGAAACCGCGCAAGGCGCCGAGAGGGGCAATCGATTTCGCGATGGAGGATGGAACGATTGTCGTTCGCGGCGATGGATTTGAAGTTACAGCTTCAAAGGAAAAGAGCGCGCTGACTTCGCTGCGCTGGCATGGCGAGGAATTGCTCCTCCGGGGGCCGGCTCTAAATGTATGGCGCGGCGCGACGGACAATGACGGTATCAAGGGCTGGACCGGGCAGGAGACGAAGCCGCTGGGCCGCTGGCTGGCGGCAGGATTGAACGAGCTAAACTCCTGGTAGATTGCACGGTGCGCCGTGCCAAAGAAGCCATTATCATTAGCATTGAGACGCGAGGCGTTGCCAGGGGCGGGGTGATTGGGCACCGGCATGTCTATACGGTGTCTACGGACGGGGAGATTGAAGTTGCCAATATTTTCAAATGCGCGAGGTCTCTGCCGGATCTGCCGCGGCTGGGGGTTACTTTTTCGCTTCAGCCCGGTTTTGAATCACTGCGCTGGTTTGGCCGTGGACCGCACGAGAGCTATACAGACAGGAAGCGGGCGGCGGCGGTGGGACTTTATGAAGGCACCGTCACGGGGCAGTACGTTGGGTATATTCTTCCACAGGAACATGAGGGAAATAAACCGACGTGCGCTGGATGTCGCTCGAGAATCCGGGTAAGTGCGGGGTGAGGTTTTTATCTCCGTGGGCGGGACGATGGAATGTTCCGCGAGTCATTTCGCCGCGAATCTCAAGGCGCTGCGCACCATCGATCTCGAACCCCGGCCTGAAACAATGGACGAGGGCGTGAACCTGGCCGGCATCAAGCGGATCCGCGAGTTGCAGGACGAGGTCGAGTTGCTGCGCGCGCAGGTGGCCGAACTCCAGGCGAACCTCGCCGTCGCCCGCGCGACCACGATTCCGGTCGCCGTCCCCGCGCAGCAGACGCACATCCCGGCCAGCGCACCGGCTCCCGTGGCGCATCCGGGGTACCGGCCTGACCTGCTTCCGGCGATCCCGGCCTTCGGCTACTCGACGGCGCTGGTGGTCTGGAAGCCGCAGCGGCGGCACTGACTTAACGACTAGATCAAGCAACTGCACTGCGCTAACTGAATATCGGGGAGAAGGAGCACGCAATGGAGCCATACAAGCTGACGACGCGTTCACAAGAGGCGTTGTCGGTCGCGGTCCGATCGGCCGCCGCAGCGGGTAATCCGCAGGTCGAGACGGCGCATCTGTTGCTGGCACTGCTCTCGCAGGCGGACGGCACCGCGCGACCGCTGCTCGACGCGGTCGGCGCCGACCGGCTCCAGCTCACCGCGGCAGCAGAGCGCTTGGTCAAGGCGCTGCCCACAGCGTCCGGATCGACGGTCGCCGCACCGGAGTTGGCTCGCAACGCGATCACTGCGCTGAACACCGCAGCCACCGAGGCACGTCGGCTCGACGACGAGTACGTGTCGACCGAGCACGTCCTCGTCGGTCTCGCCGCTGGCAACGACAAGACGGCGACCCTGCTGCGTGACGCCGGTGCAACGCAGCAAGCGCTGCGTGAGGCCTTCACTCAGGTGCGTGGCAGCGCGCGCGTTACCTCCCCCGATCCCGAGGCGACTTTCCAGGCGCTGGAGAAGTACAGCGTCGATCTGACCGCGCTGGCGCGTGAGGGCAAGCTCGACCCGGTCATCGGTCGGGACACCGAGATCCGTCGCGTCGTGCAGGTGCTTTCCCGTCGTACGAAGAACAACCCGGTCCTGATCGGTGAGCCCGGCGTCGGTAAGACCGCCGTCGTCGAGGGCTTGGCGCAGCGGATCGTGGCCGGCGACGTGCCGGAGTCGTTGCGTGGCAAGCGTTTGGTGTCGCTGGACCTCGGCGCGATGGTCGCCGGCGCGAAGTATCGCGGCGAGTTCGAGGAGCGCCTGAAGGCGGTGCTCGGCGAGATCCGCGAGTCCGGCGGCCAGGTCATCACGTTCATCGACGAGTTGCACACCGTGGTCGGCGCTGGAGCGACCGGCGATTCGGCGATGGACGCCGGCAACATGCTCAAGCCGATGCTCGCGCGCGGCGAGCTGCGGATGGTCGGCGCGACGACGCTCGACGAGTACCGCGAGCACATCGAGAAGGACGCGGCGCTGGAGCGTCGCTTCCAGCAGGTGCTCGTCGGCGAGCCGTCCGCCGAGGACACGGTGGCGATCCTGCGCGGGCTCAAGGGTCGTTACGAGGCGCATCACCAGGTGCAGATCTCGGACGCCGCACTCGTCGCGGCCGCCACGCTGTCCGACCGCTACATCACCGCACGTTTTCTGCCGGACAAGGCGATCGACCTGATCGACGAGGCCGCGTCGCGGCTGCGTATGGAGATCGACTCGCGGCCGGTGGAGATCGACGAGCTGCAGCGTGCCGTAGACCGGCTGCGTATGGAAGAACTGGCTCTGGCTAAGGACAGCGCTGATTCTGCGCCCTCCGACGCGCGCGGCTCGAAGGAACGCCTTGAGCGCATCCGCCGCGAGCTGGCGGACCGTCAGGAGCAGCTGAACGCCCTGAACGCGCGCTGGGAGCAGGAGAAGTCGGGCCTGAACCGGGTCGGTGAGCTGAAGAAGCGGCTCGACGATCTGCGCGGCCAGACCGATCGCGCGCAGCGTGACGGCGACTTCGAGGCCGCCTCGCGGCTGATGTACGCGGACATCCCGGCGGCGGAGCGTGAGCTGGCGGAGGCGTCGCAGGACGCGAATTCGCGCGAGAGCATGGTCAAGGAAGAGGTCGGCCCGGACGATGTCGCCGAGGTCGTGGCCGCGTGGACCGGAATCCCGGCCGGTCGGCTGCTCGAAGGCGAAACGGCGAAATTGCTGCGCATGGAGCAGGAGCTCGGCAAGCGGCTGATCGGCCAGGCCGCCGCCGTACGCACGGTTTCCGACGCGGTACGCCGCGCCCGCGCGGGAATCTCCGACCCCGACCGACCGACCGGCTCGTTCCTGTTCCTCGGCCCCACCGGCGTCGGCAAGACGGAGCTGGCGAAGTCGCTGGCGGACTTCCTGTTCGACGACGAGCACGCGATGGTCCGCGTCGACATGTCCGAGTACGGCGAAAAGCACTCGGTGGCCCGCCTGGTCGGTGCTCCCCCGGGATACATCGGCTACGAAGAGGGCGGTCAGCTCACCGAGGCGGTGCGGCGGCGCCCTTACACCGTCGTGCTGCTCGATGAGGTCGAGAAGGCGCACCCCGAGGTCTTCGACATCCTGCTTCAAGTGCTCGACGACGGACGGCTCACCGATGGCCAGGGCCGCACGGTCGACTTCCGCAACACGATCCTGATCCTGACCTCGAACCTGGGCTCGCAGTTCCTGGTGGACCCGTCGATCGAAGAGGACAAGAAGCGCGACCTGGTGCTGAACCTGGTGCGCGCGACCTTCAAGCCGGAGTTCCTCAACCGGCTCGACGACATCGTGCTCTTCGAGGCCCTCGGCACCGAGGAGCTGGGCCAGATCGTCGAGCAGCAGGTGAACCGGCTGCAGCGGCGCCTGGCCGATCGCCGGTTGACGCTGGACGTCACCGCGGCCGCGCGCGACTGGCTAGTACTGACCGGCTACGACCCGGCATACGGCGCGCGTCCGCTGCGCCGGCTGGTGCAGTCGGCGATCGGCGACCAGCTGGCGAAGGCGATCCTGGCCGGCGAAGTGCGCGACGGATCTACGGTGCGTGTCGATGTCTCGGACACGGATGACCGCTTGTCGGTCACTGCGGTTTAGCGAGCACCGCCAAGCGTTCCAGCGCTTCGGTCAGCACTTCGGGCTTCTTACAGAAGGCGAATCGGACGAACGGCGCGCCAGCCTGTTTGTCGTCGTAGAAGACAGCGTTGGGAATCGCGACCACTCCGCACCGCTCGGGTAACGCACGGCAGAACGCGATGCCGTCGTCCGCACCGAGCGGGCGGATGTCGGTCGTAATGAAGTACGTGCCCTCAGTCGGCGCGACGCCAAAGCCGATATCCGCCAAGCCGGATGCCAACAAATCGCGGCGTGCACGCAGGCTTTCACGCAACTCGGTGTAGTAGTCGCGCGGCAGCTTTAGCGCCTCCGCGACTGCGTATTGGAACGGCCCGCCGCTGACGTACGTAAGGAACTGCTTCGCCGTACGCACCGCCGAGACGAGTTCTGGCGTCGCGGTGACCCAACCGATCTTCCAACCGGTAAACGAGAACGTCTTGCCGGATGAGGAGATCGACACCGTCCGATCACGCATGCCTGGCAACGTCGCGATCGGCACGTGCGAGCCCTCGAAGACGAGGTGTTCGTAGACCTCGTCGGTGATCACGATCAGATCGTGCGCGACGGCGAGCTCCGCAAGGCGGCGCAGTTCGGCCTCATCCAGAACCATGCCGGTGGGGTTATGCGGTGAGTTCAGCAGCAGGACACGAGTGCGGTCGGTGATCGACGCTGCGACTTCGTCGAGATCGGGATGCCAGCGCGGCTGTTCGGGCGTCGGCGGACCCTGTGTCGGTGGGCGGAGGGTCGCCGGGACGCGTACACCGCCGGCCATCGCGATACACGCAGCGTACGAGTCGTAGTAGGGCTCGAACGCGATCACTTCGTCGCCTGGATCGACCAACGCCAGCAGCGCTGCGGCGATCGCCTCGGTCGCACCGGCGGTGATCAGCACCTCGGTGTCCGGGTTGAAGTCCAGGCCGTACCACTCAGCCTGATGCTCGACGACGGCGTGACGCAGTTCCGGAATGCCCAACCCCGGCGGGTACTGGTTGCCCCGGCCCTCGAGGATCGCGCGCGCCGCCGCCTCGGCGACCACCGCGGGTCCGTCCGTGTCCGGGAAACCCTGCCCGAGATTGATCGATCCGGTGGCGCCGGCCAACGCGGACATTTCGGCGAAGATCGTCGTGCCGAGGCCGTGCAGACGCGCCGCGAGCACAGCTCCGTTACGAGGTAACGCTTTCGGGTGATCTGTCCCGGGCGTGGCGTGATTACTCACGCGTCCTCCAGTCGTTGAGCCTGGCGGGCTGGTTGTGTGATGAACACCTGCCTGCACCCGGACGAAGCCTACGGCCTGGGCCTGTGCTGATCGATGGATGGTGCCGATCGATGCTCGTCGAATTGACCGCGGGATATTACGAGACCAGCGCCACCGAGCTTGGCTGGTCGCTTCGGCTCGGCCCGCAGCCCGCACTCGCGCTTCGCCGACTGGACCTGCCCCCGTTCCGGGCCGAACTGCGGCTGCTCGGGGCCTCGCACCAGATCACCGTGTCGCTGGCCGGGACCGAGTCGCCGGTCTGCCTCGAAACGGTGGCCTGCCTGCCCGAGCACACCGCGCCGCTGCCCCGGACGGCCGAGCGGGAACTACACGGCTGGCGGTACTCGATCGAGTCCGACGTGCGGACTTGCTCGGCAGAGGAGTTCGACCTGCGGGTGATCGGGATCGAGCGCTGCGCGACGCAAGGGCTGGCCGGCCGGTATCCCGGCATCCCCGGCGCACTGACCGCGATCGTGATCCGGCCGTGGCAGGCGGGCCTGTGGTGGACGACCTGGCATACCTATCCGCAGGATCGCCAGATCGCCACGACGCTCAGTTTCCTGCGCATGGATCTGAACTGAGCCTGGTTTCAGGGCGCTCACGAGGCCAGGCGTGCGCGGGGCGCGGAAAAGTAACGGGGAAAACCCTCGCACGCGCCCCGCGCGATGCCCGCTGTCACGCGGCGGCGTACGCTGGCCGCGAGCACGGCGGTCAGTCGCCGTGGTGGTAGCAGGGGTTTAGCAGAAGTCACCAGCGAGGGTGTCGATGCCGTACGAGGCCACAGTCCCGGTCCACCGCCGACTGTTGTGGCCCGCTGTCACCGATCCCGAGCGGCTGCTCGGCGCGCTACCGCACGTGACCATCGACGCCTCTGGTGCGCAGGGCGTGGCCGGACGGCTGCGGGTGCGTACCCGCGAACAGACGATCACCTTTCGCGGCGTAGCCCGGATCGTCGAGGTGGTACCGGCCGCGCTGCGCGTGTCGATCGAGGTCGAGGCGGTCTTCGGCCGGTCCGGCGGCACGGTCGAAGGGCTGGTCGAGATCGTGCTGCGCAAGTCCGGCTCGGGCACGCGCGTCGTCGTCGAAAGCCGACTGGAGATCGCGCCCGGCGGCGGATCACTGCCCGCCGAGTCCTTGGACGCGGCGTTGCGCCGGGTAGTGCAGCGCTGGTTCACCGTCCTGGCCGAAACCTCCCCGGCCGCGCGGCCCGAGAGAACTGATGATCAATCGGCTCCGGAGCCCGCACGTGCGCCGGAGCGCGCATCCTTGGCCGTCGTGCGCGACGTCGCGGGAGACCTGCCGTCCGCGGCTCCCGAGGAACCAACGCCACCGACGCCGACGCCACCGCACACACCGCTGCGCTTGGTTTCCCCGCAACCGGATGACGCGCGAGACGCACCTACCGGCGGACAAGAACCGGAATCCGAGGCGGCGCCGGAACCCGACGAAATGGACGCCCCGGAATTGGCGTTCGAGTCGGACCTCGAACTCGACGAGGCGGACGAGCCAGAGCCCGACGACATCTGGAGCCGGCTGCGCGATCGCAGCCTGCCGCCGTGGATCCCTTTCCTGATAGGGGCGGCGTCAGCAACGGTCGCCGCGCTCGCGGTCCTGCTCGCGGCCCTACGACGCCACAAGCACCGCACTCCCGAGGGGTAATTTTCCCCAGAGAGTGAGTCTTGTCATCGGATCGAGTGGTTGTCGGCTGAATTGGCGGCATCACTTCGGTACGGCTCCTACTGTGTGCATCACGTTCTGTGCGCAATCGGACGCGCACTGCAAGTCAGGAGCCGAAGCGTATGTACGTCGAAGGGTGGAACGTCCACCGGGTCGTCCGGCCCAGCCGCCTGGCCAACGCCGTGATCGAACGGCTGCTGCTGCGCATACTGGACGGTGAGTTCCAGCCCGGCGGGGACCTGCCGCCCGAGGCGGCGCTGGCGCAGGAGTTCGCGGTCAGCCGCACCATCCTGCGCGAGGCGCTCAAGGCGCTGGAGGAGAAGCGGGTGCTGCGCATCCGGCACGGCCGGGGCACCACGGTGCGGCCGAAGGCGGACTGGAACATCCTCGATCCGCTGGTGCTCTCGGTGCTGCTCGAGTACGGCGGCTCGGCCACCCTCGCGACCGAACTCGACGAGGTGCGCATGGCCCTTCACCTGCTGATGGCGGACCTGGCCGCGCAACGGATCGGTGCCGAGCAACGCGACCGGCTCGATCTGGCGATGGCACGCATGCGCGCGGCCCTGCCGACCGAAACCACGATCGGCGACTTGGCCGGCTACCGCGATGCGGCGCACCAATTCGGCAAGATCATGGCCGAGGCCTCAGGCAACGAGGTAGCGCGTTGCGTCGTGGAGACGATCGACGTACCCACGCCTGAGGGACCGGTCGATGAGGAACTGGCCGCGATGGCCAAGACTCAGGAGTTCGCTGAGCGGCTTTACGCGCGCATCGTGCGCGGTAGCGAGTCGGGTGGCGCCGCGGAAAGCGCTGCGGTAGCACAGCAGAGCGCGGATACCGTGCCGAACGTGCCGCTGCCGAGCCAGCAGCCTCCGTTGCGTACGACGCCTCTGATGCGTCGGCCCGGTGTGGACGTGCGGCCGCCGATGGCGGGCGTCGGCTCTGGTAATCGATCGCTGCTCTGACGGTTCGTCGGTTGGGGCGGGACATACAGGTGTTTGTGACATCGTGATCCGTATCCTGTGTGCGACGCCCCGACCGGAAGGACGTTCCGCGATGCCGATCACCTTCGCCCCCGACAGCCGTGACCGCACCGAATTGCTGGCGCAGATCAAGGCGAAGGCCGTAGTGCACGGCCGAGTGACCCTCAGCTCGGGCCGAGAAGCGGACTTCTACATCGACCTTCGCCGCGTCGGCCTGGACGGTTCGGCGGCCCCGCTGGTCGGCCGGGTCATGCTGGAACTGGTGCGCGATCTGGACTTCGACGCGGTCGGCGGCCTCACTCTCGGCGCCGACCCGGTCGCCGCCGCGATGCTGCACGCCGCCGCCGCGCACCCGGAACTGGTCGGCGGCCGGAAGCTGGACGCCTTCGTGGTGCGCAAAACCGAGAAGGCGCACGGCTTGCAGCGCCGCATCGAAGGCCCGGACATCACCGGTCGCAGGGTGCTGATCGTCGAGGACACCTCGACCACCGGCAACTCGCCGCTCACCGCGGTCGAGGCGGCGCGTGCGGCCGGAGCTGAGGTCGTCGCGGTCGCAGTCATCGTCGAGCGCGGCGCGCAGCAGGCGATCGAGGCCGCCGCACTGCCGTACTACGCTGCGTACAGCCTCACCGACCTCGGACTTGCGTAGCAGGTAAGCAACAGTCCGTCCGCATTAGGCGTTCGCTCATGTCGCCCGGTTACGCTTGCTGCGTGACACACTTGCTGGCCTTCAACCCGCTGAACGCCGAGAGCTACATCACGGCCTTCGGCACCTACGCGGTACTCGGCGTCCTCGCGATCACCTTCGCCGAGACCGGTCTGTTGATCGGCTTCTTCTTCCCAGGCGACTCGCTGCTGTTCATCGCGGGCTTCCTCACGCTGCCGAACGCGACGCATCACCTGGCGTTCGCGCCGCTGCTGATCGGCGCGCCGATCTGCGCGATCCTCGGCGCCCAGCTCGGCCACTACCTCGGCGCGCGGTTCGGCCGGGGACTGTTCGACAAGCCGGACTCGAAGCTGTTCAAGCAGGAATACGTCGAACGCGCCGAGTATTACTTCAACGACTACGGCGCGGCCAAGGCCATCATCCTGGCCCGTTTCATCCCGATCGTGCGCACCTTCATGAACCCGGTCGCGGGCGTGCTGGAGGTGCCGGCGCGCAAGTTCTTCGCCTACAACGCGATCGGCGGCCTGATCTGGACCGAAGGCGTGCTCATCGCCGGCCACCTGGTCGGCTCGACCGTGCCGGCCTCGAAGGTCGACACCTACATCATCCCGATCACCATACTCATCGTGGTGCTCTCGGCTATCCCGGTGATCAAGGAAGTGCTCAGCGCGCGCAAGGCCAAGCGCAGCGGCACCCCCGCGCCCGTGCCCGCCGAAGAGCCGTGGGTGCCGACCGGCGCCGG
>CAVQPP010000271.1:0-3340 GCA_963714445.1 uncultured Actinomycetota bacterium | reverse complement strand
ATGTATTGCTTGGCCCCGATCGGCACGATGACCAGGTTCGGGACGACTGAACGCGGCGTGAAGTTGATGTTCGAGACCGTCGGGATGCCGCCCGAGCCGTCGGGGTAGACCCGCAGGTCGCCGCCGGACGCGGGGTTGACGACGGTCACGTTCATCACCACCGCCGTGGCGCCCGAGGGCACCTGGAACGGTACCGGCAGCGACACGTGGCCGTGGGCGCCGACGCGGCCGCCGACGTTGCCGGTCCCGTTGCGCGTGTCCATGATCCGCGTCGGCGTGAGCGGCGCGAACCCGGCGTTCGTCGGGTCGTCACCGGTCGTGTAATAGCCTTCGAGATCCGCGATCAGCTGCGCCGATCCGGCCGAGCCCACGAACAGCAGAACGTCGTCGCCCGGCTCCAGCGGGACCGTCACCAGGTTCGCGACCGTCTGCCCCGCCACGTAGTTCAGGTTCGACGTCGCAGGACGCTGCGACATCCCCGTCTCGTAGACGGTGATGTAGCCGCCCGCCTTCGCATCGGTGACCGTCACGTTGAGCACCACAGCCGTGAGCGCGCCGTGGCCGGACGCGGTCACTGACGAGGGCAGGTGCAGCGTCACAGCCGTCATCGGGGCCACCGCGCCTGCCGGAGCGCCGGTCCCGTTACGCGTGTCCAGGATTCGGGTCGGGGTCACCGCGTGGTAGCCGTCCCCGACGGTGAGCCACTGCGGCGTGCTGGTCGAGGTGTGGCCCAGCGCGTCCTTCACCGTGACAGTGACCTTGTACGTGCCCTCCCACTCCAGCTTCGTCGTGACCTGCTTGCTGGACACGACGGCGGCGGCGCCGTCACCGAAGTCGAAGCTGTACGTCGCACCCGTGCCAGCGCCGGTGCTCCTCGACGCGTCGAGCGTGACGGTCGTCTTGCCGGTCGCGTCACCCGCGCCGGTGGACGCGATGAGCCGCGCGGCGAACGGACCCGGAAGCGTGGGCACCGGAGTCGGCACAGTCGCATTGAACCGGATGAAGCCGACCAGCGCCGGCGCGGTCGCCTGCTCGCAGTGGTCCTCGAAGGTCGCGTTGAGGCTGGTCAGTTTCCCGGTGTTGTCGGCCGTGATCTCGTAGATCGTGAAGGTGCCGAACTCCCCGCTGCAGCCGCGGCCAAAGCCGACGACGTCGATGCCCGGCTGCGCGACCGGGAACAGGTAGCGCGTAGCACCGGTGTACGTGCCGGGCACCAACTGTTCGCCCTGAGGCGCGGCGAGAGTAAGCGAATAGCCGCCTCCGTTGGCGGAAATCGCGCCGGGGTTGCCGGCCACGGCCACGTCCGAACCCGTCACGTCGACTGATCCGCCCTGACCGATGAAGTCGCCGTTCGCGCTCAGGAAGGAGAACTCGTCGGCGTTCGCCGACGTGGTGCCCGAGTTGGCCGGCGGCGTGACCGGATGGGCGCTCGATGACAGCGTCGGCACGGGCGTCGTCGTGGTGGCGTTGTAGCGGATGAAGCCGACGAGAGGTGGCGCGGTCGTCGAGTCGCAGTTCTGGCTGAACGTAGCGTTCAGGCTCGTCGCCGTGAGCTCGATGATGGTGAAGGTTCCGTAGTCGGTGAAGCAGGAGCGGCTGCCGGTGCCGGCGGAGACCGAGATCCCCGGCGCCGTGCTCGTCGCGGCGTGCAGAGCACCGGAGTAGGTGCCGACGGCCAGCGACTGACCGGTCGGCGCCGCCAGGTCCAGCGTCCAGGCGCCGCCTCCCGCGGTCACCGTGACGCTGCTCGCCGTGAAAGTCACGCCGGCGTCGGTGTAGTCGACGGTCGACCCCTGTCCTATGTATTCGCCGTTGCCGCTGGCGACATAGAACTCGGTCGGCGCGGTTCCGACCGCCGCGTGCGGCGTGATCGTCGAGGCCGACGCGGCGTGCGCCGTGGCCGACGGCAGGACGCCGGCCAAAAGCACGGCCGAGACAGCCACAGTTGTTAATCGTGGAGAACGCAAGAATGCCCCCGGTGATCCTCGGGAAAGTTCGTGAATTGACGTTGCCGCAGTACTCGACCCCCCTACGCAACACGGCATTCTCATCACACCGCGACAACCGTGTCAAACCGTTTGCCTGAGAGGTCTGATTCCGGTCAGCCGAAGTCGTCGAGCAGCTTTTACCTGCTGGTCGGTCAGCGCCTGGCGGGTACGCCCGCACATCGCGGACGGTCCCCACGCGGCGGTGGAAGGTCCGCGGCGGCGCGCGACGCCGTGGAGTCGACACGCCATGGCACATGGTCCTCGCATGCGAGGCCGGGGTACCGGCGAATGAGGATGGGCTCGGCGGAGTTGTCTTGCGTGGTGCGCGATTCCCGTGTCCGGCTTGATTGTTTCCCGGCCGCGTGCGCTTGGATTGCGACGCGGGTTAGTTGGAGAGGTAGCCGAACACGTCGAGGACCACGTCGCCGCGTCCGGTGGACTGGTTGTAGTTGTAGAGGCTGACCTGCTGCTGGGACCCGGTGCTGGCGAGCACGCTCATGCCTGCCACAGTCTGGCCGGCGAGGTAGTTGATGTTGGAGACCATGGGCTGGGGGGTGCCCGCCGGGAAGGCGGTGACATAGCCGATAGCGCCCACGTCGGTCACCGTCAGGTTGGTTATCAACGTGGCACCGGCCGGGATGACTGGCGGTACCGCGCTGTTGTACTCGCTTGTGTTCAGCGCATACGTGGTGGTGCCGCCGGGGGTCAGCGGTTCGCCGCTCTTGCGGGAGTCCCAGGCTCGATACGGGGTGACCGGCGTGTACACCTCAGTTGATGCGGTGGAGAAGTACCCTGCGACGCCCGCGATCAGGTACACCGAGCCGGTGCCGCCGTTGTAGAGCTCGATCTTGCCGTCCGCGGCGACCGGCACGATCGCGGTGTTGGAGATCGTCTGGCCCATAAGGTAGTTCAGGTTCGAGGTCGAGGGTGTGCCGGCGCCATCGGGCTCGGCAGCGATCCAACCGCTGCCCGCGGTGTCGGTGACCGTGACGTGCAGCGCGACGGCGGTGACCCCTGCCGGGATGGAGTCCGCTCCGACGATGCCCACCGGCAGGCCTTGGTTCGGCGCGACCTTCGCGGTCGGGGCGCCGGTGCCGTGGCGGGTGTCGAGGATGCGGTCCGAGGTGACGGCCGTGTAGCCGCTGGCCGCGGACCGAGTGAAGTACCCGGACACGTCGGCGATCAGATCGACGCTGCTACCGGTCGCGCCCATGTCGATCAACTGGAGCGTTGTGCGTGCCGAGAACTACGTCCGACGAGCTCATGTAGCACCAGACATTGATTCTGGTCGAATCGAGCGGCCCGCTCGCCCCGCGCTCGCATGACGCACCCGAAGCGGATTACATTGCGGA
>CAVQPP010000270.1:0-3717 GCA_963714445.1 uncultured Actinomycetota bacterium | reverse complement strand
CGCAGCTTGTCGGTCTCATCTCCCGTGTTCCCGGTGGCAATCCCTCCTTGTCCCCGTCCCAGAGCAGCGGCGGCAAGATCTGCATCCTCGTCATCTGCCGCTGGTCGCCGCTGTCGTGCTTCCCTTTCGTGCGGTTCTTGGCGCCCTCTAATGCAGGTCCACTGATGTTCGTTGTCGGACATTCGTTCGATCCCTACCATCGAGGCGCCGAGGTCGTCCGGCATCAGCCCGACCCACACAAGAGGAGAAGCATCGTGAGCCGAGGGCATCGTCGCCGCCTCACTGCCGCTCTTACCACGCTCATCACCGCCGCGGCTGCCGTGGCGGTAGCCGCCCCCGCGCACGCCGGACTGGCGTTTCCGCTGCCTAACGGGTCTGCCTACATCTTCTCCACGCCGAATCCGCCGCAGCTGAACACCTTCGTGACGACATCGGACTACTGGTCCGTGGTCGGTATCGAGGCGCCCACCGGCACCAGGTACGGCCTGAACGTCAACAGCAGCTCGGGGACACCGCTGGCCTCCAGCTCACAGGGGGCGTTGAGCTGGCAGCCGACGGTCGACTTCGTCGCGGTGAACAACAACAGCGGCTACAGCCCGATCGGCACGTACCAGGCCGTCACCAGCACCGTCAGCGGCAGCGGGAACTACGAAATGGAGTACTCGAATCCGCTGCGGGTCCTGTCGACCAGCGAACCGTTCGTCAATCAGCCCATCTCCATGGGGCCGGGCGAGTTCATCACCACCTCCGACGTGTACCTCACCGCCGGGCAGAAGTACCGGTTCGACATGGGGTTCTTCCAGCACACTGTGCCCAGCGACGACTTCGCCGCGGCGTATCTGATGTCGAGCACGAGCAGGGCCGCGTCCGCCGAGCAGGCACAATGGCTTTGCACCGCCGACGTCGGATGCTCCCTCAAGGTTTCGCGGCTCCGCAGTCAGGTTGGTACGCATTGGTGATTGTGATGGTCGGCCGCAGTTCGACGGACAACCCGACGGTGGCCGTCGACGCTTGCTCGCTCATCCCCGCCTCCGAATGCTGATCGCAGGAGATATCAACGGCCGCGTAGTTGATGAATTGACTACCCGGCCGTCGGGTTGTCCGGACCGTGAAGAGCATCGGTTTCCTCTCCTTGGGACACTGGTCCGCCACGCCGCACTCGCGGACCAGGTCGGCGTCTGACGCGTTGCTGCAGGCCGTCGACCTGGCGGTGGCCGCCGAGGAGCTGGGCGCGGACGGCGCCTACTTCCGGGGTGCACCATTTCGCCCGGCAGCTGGGGTCGCCGTTCCCGCTGCTGGCGGCGGTCGGTGCGCGCACGTCGCGGATCGAGATCGGCACGGCCGTGATCGATATGCGGTACGAGAATCCGATGTACATGGCGGAGGACGCCGGGCGCGGCGGATCTGATCTCGGGCGGCCGGCTGCAGCTCGGGATCAGCCGCGGGTCACCCGAGCAGGTCATCGACGGGTGGCGGTACTTCGGCTACCAGCCGGGTGAGGGCGTCAGCGATGCGGACATGGCGCGCAAGCGTAGCGACGTGTTGCTGATGGTCCTGGAGGGCAAGGGGTTCGCGCAGCCGAACCCGTGAGTCCCATCGGCTGTTCAATTTGATCTGCTTTGGCCCGACGTAGCGGAAGTTTTATCCGGTGTGTTGTGAGGTGCGCATGCTGCTGAGGGCTGCGCTCGCGGGCCGGTGTTCGTACGCCGTTGCGGCAGTCGTCCGCGCTCGGCCCTGCTCTGTGGAGCACAGCCGAGCGCGGACGCGATGTGCTCCAGCGGCGTTGGTGCGCGGTCGTCACAGCCTGTCGACGGGCAAGAGATCGGCCATGACGGCGTTCCCGGCGATGTTCGGGTGGATGTGATCGCCGGAGTCGTAGGAGGGATTAAGGATTCCGACGCCGCCGCTGGAATAGCCGCCGAGGGCCGCGTCGAAGTCGGCGTATCCGTCTTCGATTCCTCCGGCGCCCGACCGGACCCAGTTGTTGTAGGCGAGCCGCTGTGCCTCGAACGCCGCGTTGCAGGCTGCGCCGCTCACCCCGCCACACGGGGTGAGCGTGGTCAGTAGGAACTTCAGCCCGGTGGCATGGGCAGAGTCCGCCAGCGAGGTCTGCGCCGCCTCCAACGACGAGGCGGTCACGCCTGCTCTCAGGTCGTTGATCCCTGTGAGTGCCGAGAATTACGTCCACCGAGCTCACGCGTCACCAGGCATTGATTCTGGTTGAATTGCGCTCGGCGACGAACCGATCTTGTCCGAACGGAGGCCTCAAGTCTCATGCCTGATGCATCGAGCCAGCGCCGCGGAGACATCGACACCATTCGCGCCGTCGTCGGCGGAATCACCGCCGCACACCTCAACACCATCGCCATCTCGACGTGGCGCGAACGCGGTGAATCCCTGCTAACAGGGACCGACCTACCGCAGTTTGCCTGACCGCAAGCCGCTGCCACGGACGATCGTCGAACACCACACGATTGGAACAACAAGGCCCTGTCGACGTCTGCCTTCGCAGGACATGCCGGTAACGGATGGCGGACCGCCCTGCCATGTCCGGCGCTCCGGGTCCGCCACCCCTGACAGGAGGTGGATGTTGATGGACGGCGAGGGTTCAGTGTTCTGGCGATGCGGCTGCCGCCACAGGACAGGTCCCTGTCCATGTGGCGGAAGGCGCGGGCACGGGTCCTGGTACTTCTCGCTGAACGTGCCCGACCCGGGCGGCGGCCAAGTCCAGCGGGTGCGCCGGGGCGGCTATCGCTCGCGGACTGCGGCGGCGCGGGCGCTGGCGATGGTGCGCGATCCCTACGTCGCGCCTGGCCGCGCGGCGATGACGGTGGGCGGCTGGCTACGCGAGTGGATCGAGACCCGTCACGGCCTGGCACCCTCCACGCTCAAGGCCTACCGCGAGCACATCCAACTGCACCTGGAGCCGGGGCTCGGCCTGGTTCCGCTGACCGAGCTGGACGCGCACGACCTGGTCGCCTTCTATCGGACGCTGGCCAAGCGCAGGCGGTCGCGCGATCGCGCCCCGCTGTCCGCGGGCCACGATCCAGCGCGTCAACACCACCCTGCGCGCCGCGTTGAACGCCGCCCGCCGCCTGGGCCTGATCGCGCTGCGCGGACTGCGCCGCGGCGAAACCATCGCCCTACGCTGGTGCGACCTGGACCTGGACCGGGGCATCGGCTACATCTGCCGCCAACGCACCCGCGTGCGCGACCAAGTGCTCGAAACGCCGCCGAAGACCGAGACCAGCGTCCGGCTAGTCGTCCTCGACCGTACCACCGTCGCAGTCTTACGCCGGCACCGGGCCCGGCAGAGCGCCGCCTGCGCCGCCGCCGGCAGCGAACCGTCCGGCTATGTGTTCACCGACCTGCGCGGCCAGCCCCTGCACCCCGAATACCTCTACTACGCCCTCAAGAAGCTGACCAAAGCCGCCGACCTGCCCCCGATCCGCCTGCACGACCTCCGGCACACCGCCGCCAGCCTCGCGCTGCAGGCCGGCGCGGACCTCAAGGTCGTCTCCGACCAACTCGGACACTCCTCCATCGTCCTCACAGCCGACACCTACATCAGCGTCCTACCACCCCTCGCGCTCAAAGCAGCCGAAGCCACCGCCAAACTCATCGCCAAAGCCGGACGCCACGCCCCCGGCAGCAAGAGACCGCGTCGCCGTTCAGCCCCCGCCCGCGCACGCATCAGGCCACCACGCTCAACTGCTA
>CAVQPP010000269.1:0-3274 GCA_963714445.1 uncultured Actinomycetota bacterium | reverse complement strand
GCTGGTGCCGCGTTCGTCGTCTTGCTGCTGCGTCCGCGCGCGTGTTCGGTGACGACCTCACCGCGCGCCGCAGCGTCGAGCGCGGCTGTCGCCGTCGCGACGTCGAGACGTCCGTACACGTAGCCGGTCGGTAGAACCACCGCCGTCGGCGCGAACCGATGACCGCCGAGGTGATCCTGTTCCCAGATCTCCGCCGACGATCCCGCTTCCATTAGATCCAGCGCGAGCGATCGGCCAAGTTCGGCGCAGCAGCGGTCGCGCTTTCCGTTGGTGCACACGAGTATCGCCGGATTCGGGTGCGGTTCGAACTCGTCTTGTCGAGCCGGCGGCGCCGAGCGCCGAGAGGTCGAAGTCGAGCAGGTCGCGCGGGTCTGACATGGTGAACGAGCGCACGGACGCCGTGCCGGGCCGCGTGCTGCAGATCAGTACCCTGCGTGGCGCGTCGAGGTCGGTGAGCGCGTGATGCCCGACTCGTCGTATTAACGCGATCCGCACGCCGGTGCCCTCAGCCTGGCGGCCCAACTCCGTGCCGACGAAGTGATCGAGGTGCGACTCTGTCAGCGCCCGTGCGCCCCACGGACCGGGCTGTTCGATCGCCAGCCACGTCGTCGCTACCGGCGCCGTCCCGGCCAACGGCTCGCCGAGCCGTGCGGAGAAAGCTGAGCAGTTCGTCGAGTCCACGTGCGGCGTGGGGCGGCTAACCATGGTCACCAGGGTATCGAGGCCGCCTGGCGCGCTCCGACGCGCGCTGATGCGCCGCGTCTGCCACGAGCGCATGCCGCCGCCCACTGGTGCATCGGCGGAGTGCGGCGGATGATGGCGACAGCGGGGGATCGCCCGGGGAACGTTCCCGGCAGGAGGAACACAGCGATGACCTCGATGGACTCCTATGAAGCGCACGAGCACGCCGCGCACGAGTCACCCGCCGCGCCCGCCCGAAGCGCTCCGCTGGAGCGTGGCCCGGACCCGGTCCACCCCGACGCGAGCTGCCTGATGCAGCCAGGCGACGACGAGACCGCTGCCCTTACGCACTCAGCGGCCGAGTCCGCATCCGAATCCGAGCACGGGTCTGGATCCGGAGCCGGACCCGGAGCCGACGAACGACCGCTCGCGTCCGACCTAGGCGCCCCAGCCGTGCTCGAGCATCAGGTTGTCGCCGTGGAGGTCGGCTCGGCGGCCAGCCCGGTCGCCGTGCACGAGTGGAACGGCAAGGAGGTCAGCACTCTGCTGCTGACGCCGACACAAGCCCAGGTATGGGCACGAGCCGGCCGCCTGACGCTCGCGACCGCTGAGGGCGAGGAACTGGCGCTCACCGTGCTGGCACCCGAGGAGGGCGCGACCGCGGCGCTCGGTGCGCACTGGCCGCTAGGCGAACCGGACAGCCGAGTGCGGCGGCTCGCGAGCGCGGCGGCGCACGACGTAGGCGACCTGCTCACCTTCCCGGCGTGGCTGACCCGAACGGCGCACCTCAGCGGCGAACGCAACAACCAGCTAGGCCGCCTCGTACAGCGCATCCGCGCGGCGAGCCCGTCGACCGTCGTCTACTACGGCCAGACCTTCGGCCACCTGCACGCGAAGCCGGACCAGCACCACCCCTACGACCACAAGGGGCTAGTCGGGCACGAGGGCTGGCCCGGAGAGCTCTAGACCGGCTCTCCGCGCCTGGGAGCCCCGACTGGGCTTCCCGGACCCCAACCCAGCTTCCAGCCGCCCTCGGCGCCGCCTCAGACCGCCTCAGCCTCGCTCTTGCTCCGCGCCGACAGCGCCCGAGCCAGGTCGTCCCGCGCCTCAAGCACGAGCCGCCGCAACGCCGGGGCGTGTGCGTCCTCTGCGAGCCACCGATCGGTGCTCTCGAACGTGCGCGGTTCGACGACGCGGCTCGGGAAGGCCAGGCTCGCGATGCGACGCGCGTTCTCGATCGACCGCTGCGCCCACATCCGGTCGAGCGAGTCGAAGTAGGGCTCGACGAACGGCTGCAGCAGTTCCGGCCGATCGGTCGCGCTCAGCCCGGTCAGCAGCTCACGCAGCAGGTCGGTCGGCTGGTCTCCGGACTCGACCGCGAGCGTCCACGCCTCCTGCTTCGCCTCAGCGGTCGGCCGCGCGGCCAAGCAGCCGGCCAGCTTTCGGCGGCCCGAAGCCGTCTGATCGCGCTCGAGCGCCGCTTCCAGCGTGGCCCGGTCGGCGCGTCCGCCCCGAGCCAGCGCGTAAAGGAACGTCCAGCGCAGGTCCGCGTCCACGCTCAGGCCGTCGATCGCCTGCGAGCCGTCCAGCAGCCCCTCCAGCAGCGCATAGCCCTGCTCACTGCGGGCCGTCGCGGCCACCCCGCGTGCCCAGATCAGCTGACGGTCCGACCCGGGCCCGGCCGCAAGCAGTTCGCGCCGCGCCATCGCCGCGGCCTGCTCGCCGGCGCGACGTGCCACGTCCGGGGCAAGGTAGAGATCGAGCACGATCACGGTCTGCTGAACGAGGTTCTGCACGACGCCGACCTCTGATTCGGCTGCCGCGTGCCGGTCGACGAACTCGATGAACTCCTGGCCGGGCAGCTCGGCGTCCCGGGTCATGTTCCATAGCGCAGACCAGAGCAGCGAACGCGCCATCGGATCCTCGAACTCGGAAAGCCGTTCACGCGCGAAGTCCAGCTGTGACCGGCTCAACCGAATCTTCGCGTACGTCAGATCATCGTCATTGACCAACGTAAACGCGTCCGCCGCCGCTGCATCCCCAAGCTCAAACTCGGTACGCGCACCGGTCACGTCCAACTCGCGCCGCTCAATCCGCACGACCCGATCACCACGCACCGCATAGCCACCGACCGCGATCCGATGCGGCCTCGTCTGCAGATATCCGGGCACCGCAGACTGCACGATCACGCCGTGCCTGTCCCCGTCCCCATCACCAACAGCCAACGTGTTGAGCTGCGCCGTCTCCAGCCACGCCCGCGACCAGGTCTCCAGATCCCGCCCCGAGGTCTCGGCCAGCACCGCCAACAAGTCCGCGAGCGTCGTGTTCCCGTACGCATGGCGCTTGAAGTACCGCCGCGCGCCCTCCAGGAACGCGTCCTCACCGACGTACGCGACCAACTGCTTGAGTACCGCAGCGCCCTTGGCGTAGGTGATCCCGTCGAAGTTCAGCTTGGCGTCTTCGAGGTCGTTGATGGTCGCCACGATCGGGTGCGTCGTCGGCATCTGGTCCTGCCGGTACGCCCAGACCTTGCGGCGGTTGGCGAACGTCACCCACGCGTTCGTCCATCGCGTCGCGTTGGCTTGCGGTCGAA
>CAVQPP010000268.1:0-12599 GCA_963714445.1 uncultured Actinomycetota bacterium | reverse complement strand
AGCCGACAGTGGCGTGTTGTGGATCCTGTTGTTCATTGCGCTGCCGGTGCTGTACCTGCTGCCGACCCTGGTTGGGGCCATCCGCCGGGTGGACGGGCTGGCGCTCGTGTTCCTGGTCAACTTGATCGGCGCACCCACCGGCGTTGGCTGGCTTGCTGCGATGATCCTCGCTTTCGGGCCCCGGCGAGTTCCGCCAAGGCCGCCTGTGCCCTGGCCGAGCTACCAGACCGCACGGCCGCCGTTGCACTAACCACCGATCGACCACGGCCATGCGGGACAGGTCCACGCCCAGCCCGGCCAGATCAGCTGGCCTGGCGCAGTAGGCGATTAGGTACCCGTTCCGACACACGAGCAGCTGCGCGCCATCGCCGACCGGCATCGCAGGCCCCCGCGGCGGCCGGTGCGGCTGGTCAGCACCAGCTCGACCGTCTCCACCGACCAGCCAGCGCCGTCCGTGCTGGCGATCCGTACACCCGGCATAGTGTGATCATAACCGCGCTGACCTGCACAGACTGTGGCCGGCCAGCGCGGCAGGATTGATCAGAACGTTGTCCACTGGCGGGTGTCGCCGGTGCGCAGGGAGGTCAGCCTGACCCGGAGCTGGTCGCGTGCGGCCGGGTCGCGGTGCGCGTCGCGCAGCAGCGCGCTCGTGGTGGACAGGGCGCGGATCTCCAGCAGCACTGGGTAACCGGGCCAGGCTCGGATGTCGTGGCCATAGGCGGCGATGAACGCGTCGCGTTCGTGCTCGGGCAGACCGAACCGGGCTGCTTGCAGGGTGGGGATGAGGTCGATCTCGCGGGGGCCAGTACTGACATTGTCCCAGTCGGCCAGCACGACCCGGTCACCGTCGCGGAGCAGATTCCCCCACCAGGCGTCGCCGTGGATCATGCCCGGTGGCAGCTCGAAGTCGAGCTGGTCGTACAGGTGCAGGAGCCGTTCGCAGGTGGCGGCCAGCCAGGCTCGTTCCTCATCGGTGATCGCCTCGCTGGCTTCGATCGCCCGGCGGACCGATACGAGTGGCCGGTAGGCAGGCAGCGGAAACGGAGGCGGGTCCAGGTGGTGGAGTCGGCGTAGCAGGTACCCCAGGTCGGCGGGCCTGGGAGCTGGACCCTGCTGGGGTAGGTAGCGCCAGAAGGTGATCGCGCATCCGTGGCTGAGCACGGGCTGATCGACGGGCACGGGCTCGACGGCAGGGAATCCGGATACACCGAGCCAGCGGGTGACGCGCACCGAGGTGGCCAGGCGGGCGACGGACTCCCTCGAGGTCACCAAGGCGATTCGCGCGACGGCATCGGCGGCCGGGAGGCGGTACACGGCCGTGGAGAACAAGCGGATCAGCTGAGCGTCAGCGTCATCCAGGTTTGCCTGCCTGGCCGCGTCGGCCAGAGCAAGCGGCGCTAGCTCGGGAAGGTCGGCTGGGGACACAAGCAGATCATGCCCAGACCTCACCGGCTAATCGGAAGGGGGGAGGTGACGCTCACCGCGCTGAACGCCGTCAACTGGCGGCCCATGTCGGCTGCGGCCTGGGAATCACGGAAGGCGGGTCCGCGCAGCAGTTCGCGGCAAGCGTCAACATGTTCGTTCAGACTGCTGATCCGCCGGCCTGGGTCCAGCCGGAGCAGGGTGGCGATGGCTTCCGCGGCGGCGGCGGCGTCGCCGCGCATGAGCCGGGCGGTGGCCAACTGGACGTGGGCTAGCGCGTCGCAGCCGTAGGACCGGGCCTGATTTGGCGCAGCCTGGTACAGGCTGATGGCGGCGGCCGCGGCTGTCTCGGCGTCGGCCGGGTAGCCGGCGCGGTTCAGCACGAGAGCCTCGTAGTAGCGCAGCTTCGCCGAGCCGAACGCGAATTCGCCGGCGATGCCATCGTGCAACTGGTCCGGCTGTGTGCTGGTGCTGGCGTCAGTGGCGGCCGTGATGGCTGCCCGGGCCTCGCGGAAGTCGTGATGATCAGCCAGGGCGCGAGCCTGGATCGCGTGCAACCGGGCTGCGCCCATGCCAGTTGGGAGGCGCGACAGGCCCTCCTCGGCGTACTGGGCAGCGTCCACGTACCGGTGGTCCCAGATCGCGGCCAGTGCCTGGGTGCCGCGGGCCCACGCGATGAGCGGGCCGTGGTCGATGATCGTCCCGTAGGTCCAGGCCGCTCTGGCCAGGTCCTCGGCGGCGTCCTCACGTCCCAGGTCCAGGCTTGCGTTGGCCATGAGCCCGCACAGCGCGCCCGCCAGGAAGTTGAGGTCGCGCGCCTGCGCGGGGTAGACCTTCTGGTCCAGCGCTGCCTGAATCCGGCCGAGGGCCTGGTGCATCGCGGCGAAGAGCGGTAGCGGCGCCCCGGCGACGTAGGTGCGGCTCAGCCGGACCACGTCCGCGGTGAGCTGCTCGACAGTTCCCGGACCGATCCCGGTGACCGCCGCGAGCGCTGCATGGTCGCGGGCCTGGGCAGCTGCCGCGGCCAGCGGGTCTAGTTCAACGGCATCGGGATTCACCGACGGCTGGGCGAGGGGCAGGTCGGGCAGCGGCCGGGGAATTAGACAGACGACGGCGGTTGGGTCCTCCGCGTTCGTGACTGCTCTGGCACGTGCCAGACGCGCCGCCTCGTCCATATCGTCGTACGCGGCGAGCAGGCTGCCCCCGGCGCTGACGGCGCGGTCGACGCTTTCCCAGAAGTCCCTGGAAACGCCCGGGCGGCCGGTCTCGGCGTTGCCGATCGCGCTACGGCTAAAGCAACCAGTCTTTCCAGCTAGCTGCAGCTGACTAAGGCCTGCAGCGCGGCGGCAGGCGGCTAACTGCGCGCCCAGCACGCGACGTGCGTTGACGATGGCCTGCGGTTCCCCCACGGCACGGTCTCCATCCGGGAAACTGGTTCGTCCAGTAACGCCATTGTCGCAGATTGTGGTGGTAGCTACGCACGGAGAACCAGGAAGCGGCTAGCCGCACGCCTCGGGCCTGGGGGCGGCGGCGCGTGTTACGGCTCAGCCCAGCCAGCGCGGTGGGCGGTCCACCCAAGGGCAGCTTTGGCGGCTCGGGCCTGGTAGGCGCGGATGTTCGGCACTCCGGGTGGGGCTGGGAGTCGGCTGCTGCGCGCCCAGTAACCGGCGAACGCGACCGCGTAGCTGGTGATGATCCCGGGCGGGGTACGGGTCCAGGCGGGGACGGCAGCCAGGACTTGCTCGGCCTGAGCGGGCGTGTGCCCACCGAGGATGAGGTGCGGGATCAGGTCGGCTACGTCGATCCAGACGGCACCGCGGACGGGCTGCGCCCAGTCCACCAGCCAGACCTTCCCGGCTGGGTCGGCGAGCAGGTTGCTGGCGTTGATGTCGCCGTGCAGCAGTGTGTCGCCGTCCGCCGCCGTCAGCCATTCGGTTTCGAGTGCGGCCAGGTCCGCAAGGTGGCGGCGGGTCCAGTCGTCCAGGTCGGGAGGTGGGTCAGCGGCCAGCTCGCGCCAGCCGTGGACCAGCCCGGCCAGCTCCGCGGCTGCGGGTGGTGCGGACCGGTCGGGGCAGGGGGTCAGGATCTCGGCGAGCCCGGCCGTCATGGCCACGACCTGACTGACGTCCGGTGATCGGGGCGACAGGTCGGGGTGGCGGCCGTCGATGTCGTCGAAGACGAGCACGACCCACCCGGCGAGCTCTCCGTCCCAGCGCAGCCGGGGAGCGGGAGTGGCGGCGGGAAGCTGGCGGCAGGTGGCGGCCTCGTCGCGGTATTTCCCGGCCAGGACGTGGCTGGCGGGAATGCCTTTGGCGAACACCCGGCGGCCGCTGCCGAGCTGGATGCGCGCGGCCATGCCCGGAGTGAACCCGCCGGATTGCATGGTCGCGGACGTGATGCCACCGAGCAGGGCGGCCAGTTCGTCGCGGAGCGGGGCGGGGAGCTGGTCCCAGGCGGGCCGCACCGCGGTGGCGGTCGTGGCGCTCACCATGGCGAGTATGCCAGCCACCAGTTCAGGCGGCGGTAGGCGCGGCGAGCAGCGCGTCGTGGAACTGGCGGACGTGCGGCTGGGATGGCCAGCGGGTGGTCAGCGCGGCGTCCAGATCGCGGAGTTCAGCGATGGCGTGTTTGGAGCCTGCCCGGCGGGCTTCGGTCAGCGACCCGATCCCGGCGAGCGCGGCGGCGTCGGGTTCGCGGGCCACGGCGTGGGCCGACCCGAGCCGGGCGAGGTTGACAGCACGGTCCCGGTGCCAAGTCGCGGGCAGCGCGGTGATCTTGGCTTGCAGGATGGTGATGGCCGGCTGCGGGTGACCAGCATCGGTGTAGCACGTGGCGCGCTGCATGTCGGCGAAGCCGGGGGTGATGAACCGCAGATAAGCGGGGCCAGATTGCTGCGGCTTGCCGATCAGCTCGGTTGCCGCGTCGAGTTGCCGGGTGGCGACATTGCCGGTGAGCGCGAGGGCGCGGGCCTGGTAGATGCGCGCCATGCCGTCGAGTTGGGGCGGCAGGCGCGGTCCGGCGTGCTGCGCGGCGGTAGCGAGCTGGGCGGCTTGCTGGTGGTCACGCGCGTCGAGGGCGAAGCTGGCGTTGCGCAGCAGCATGTAGGCGGCCATGGCATGGTCGCCGGACTGGCTGGCCCACCGACCAGCCTGGCTCGCCCAATGCCGGCAAGCGGCTAGGTTCCCGGTTTCCCGGTACAGCCAGCTGATGTGCTCGGCGTACTCGCTTTGCACCCGGAGCAAGTCCAGTTGCACGGCACGAGTAGCGCTGCTGCGGTCGCGGGTGATGGCGCGGAGTTGCCGGGTCAGCTCGGTGATGTGAGCGGCCGGGGCGAGCAAGTGGTGACCGGCCTGGTGCAGAGCGAGGATCTGCCGGTAGCGGATGGTGCCTGTCGCGGCCAGGGCGCCTGGGACAAGGGCCGCGAGACCGCCTGCGGATAGCAGGCCGGTGAACTGGCGGCGTGACAGCTCCACGATGGTGGTCCCTTCGGCCGAGGGAACACAGACGGTGATGACCGGCTCGTCTCCTAGCGCATAAGCGTAGTCGTGAGCACCTGGCGGCGGCCAGGGACCGGCAGACACGGCGAGGACCGGCTGACGTCCAGGGCTGGACAACAGATCATCGACCAGGCAGCCGTACAGCTCCGCGAGCCGGAGCAGATCCAGATAGGAGGGGGCGCGGGCAGAGGCCGACGACCCGGCCGCACGCGGCCCCGGCCAGCGCTCCCAATAGGAGACCTGCTTGAAGGTCTTCGGCGGGTCGGCGGGCCACCGCTCGTTGTATAGGCCAGCCACCTCGGCCTGGGTGAGCCCGGCCGCGTGCCGGAACGCGGCGATGGGCGTGACCCCGGTCTGCGCGGCGATGACTTCGGCGATCTGAACCCTGGTCGCGCCCCGGTGGGTTAACTCCTGGCGGATCTGCCGGATCTGGCGGCGCAGCCCAGAATCGGTCACGGCCCTGGCCCTCCTGATCGAGACGGCCCTTGCGGCGACCGTACCTCCGTCAATCGCGCGTGTATTCCCCTGCTGGCGGGGAGGTGACCAGGCCGGTGTTTCCCCGCTCGCAGGGGTCGGCAGGCCGGCGGCGTGTGAGCTTGCCTAGTAGGTGCTCCGCTCATGCCACCCGGGAGGTACACCCGTGATACTCACCACCACCTACCGCGACCGCACCACGGACGGCCGTGACCTGCTGGCCGCGTTCTCACCGCTCGACCATGCGACCACGGCCGGGCTTAACCGGGCCGAGCTGGATACGGCGCTGGCCCGGCTGCTGCGCCGCTTAGCGGTACTGGCCGCCCTGCACGGCGGCAAGGTCCCGGCCGCGATGCTGGCCGCGCTCGGCAATCCCGCCGAAGCTGCGGACGTGGTGGACCTGGCCGCCGCCTACCTGGAAAACGGCGACGGGCAGCTGGCGGACCACCCGAGCGAGATCCAGCAGGAACTCGTCCATTTCTCCCGCATCGTCGACATCGGCCACCTAGGTCTGGACACCGCCGCTGCCGAGCACGCGCTCTACCGGTTGCGCGGCTCGGTCCGGCTGCCGGACTCGCTCAAAGTGCTGTCGGAACTCGTGATCGTGACCCGGGCGCGGTTGGCGCAGCGTGGCCGGATGCTGCCCTGCCCGTGGTTGCGGCCCGGGCTGGCGGCCGAAACCGACATCGCGGCCGACCTGACCATCGCCGCCCCGGCCGCCAGCGCGGACTACTGGATGGCCATCCGGTGCAGCCGGCGCCGCACGCGCCGCCAGTTCCGTTATGAGCTGTCCGCCCTGCTGGACTACCTCACCCCCGCCGAGGCGGCCCTGGCCCTGTGGGCGCACTGCCACGAACAGCAACTTCCTTACCCGGTACACACGGCCGTCGTCCAGGCCGACCCCAGTGACGGCCTCACCGTCGTGACCTGGGACTACCAGCCCACCCTGGATCCGGTGGGCTGTGATGTCGCTGCTCTGGTCGCCGGGCAACTCCCGGCCATCAACCGGCTGAAGACGGGCAGCACCGCGCCTCTCCCAATGGGCGGGGCCAGCTACACGGTGACAGCAAGCACCCGCGGGGTGGCGATTGTGCAGGACGAACTGTCCGGAACCCGGGCCGTCACGGTCACCGTCCCCAGCCGCACCAGCACGGTCACCGTGCCGGGCCTGGCGCGGCAGGCCAGGGACCTACTGGACGCTTACACCGGGCCCGATCTGGCCAGCATCGAGGCCGCCCACATCCACCTGGACCGCGACCTGGACATCGACCAGCGCGCCGGAGCCGCCATCGGCGCTGCCGCGCTGTGGCTCCTTGCTGGCCGTCAGCAGCATGCCCCGGTGCTGACGCCCATGATGGATGACGACCACGTCCTGGTCCGACTGGCTCCCGCCGCCTACCGGCAGTTCCTGGACCGTGAACTCGGCCCGCAGCCGATGCACCTGATCTGCGAGTCCTCACCGGTCATCCGCGCCATCGCTGTCGCCTTGTTCGCCCGGCTCACCTCGTCGAAGGCAGCCGCCCGGCTTCAGGCACGCGGCGGCAACCTGTTCCTGCCACTGCCCGACGGCGGCCACTGCGAACTGTTCGAGGCGTTCGATGGTCCTAAGCCCGTTACCGGCTGCGCGTTCTTCGAGGCCGCGCTGCTGACCTACCGGTGCGACCCAACCCGCTTCGACGACTACTTCACCCGCCGCTACCACCTGGCGGACGGCGTCCATGAGCACGCCGCCCGGCTGCTGTCCAGCAGCCAGCCACACGATGCCAAGGTCGCCGCGCTCGGCTCCTATTACCAGGCGTTCGCCGACGCGACCGATCCTCGCCGCCCTGACCCCGGCGTCAGCGCGCTGCTGGCCGACGTACTGGGCCGGGCCGCGCCGGTCACCGCCCACCTCAACGTGCTGGAGGACTACTACGAGGTCCAGCAACACAAGGTCCGCTCCCTGCTGCGCCTGCTCGGCCTGCCGTTGCGGCTGGTCACGATCCATTTCAACGCCCTCACGGGGCGAGTCGTGCTGTGCGATGACTGACCGTGCGGGGTGTGGCGCGCGGGGCTGGTCCATCTCAGCCATTGGAGCCGGGCCGGTCCCGGCCCACATGCTCGCGCGGCAGACATATCCGCCGCTCACCCGCCCGTCGTCGTCACCGCGCACGTATCTGCTGACCGGCGCCGATCAGCCGAGGCTGGCGGCCTGCGCGTACGCCGCCATCGCCGCCGGGCACCGCGTCAT
This sequence comes from uncultured Actinomycetota bacterium, assembly GCA_963714445.1. GTDB lineage: Bacteria > Actinomycetota > Actinomycetes > Streptomycetales > Catenulisporaceae > Actinocrinis. The sequence goes on along the minus strand of CAVQPP010000268.1, from coordinate 4,976 downwards.
GCTCCTGCCTAGTCAGCACAATGGCCCCACTCCAGGCGGCACCCTCGTCCAGATCAGTGAGGGTGGCACACGTCGGGTGCGCTGCGCCGGAACGCATGTGCGCGGCGGCTGGGACCTGGCCATGTTCAGCTCCGGCAGCACCACCGGCATCCCCCACGGCTACGGGTTCGCCGCGGCCCAGCTCGCCATCGTCACCGGCTGGTATCAGGACATCTACCAGGCAACCCCTGAGAGCATCATCGTCACCGCGCTGCCCGCCGCTTACAACTTCACCTTCGTGGCCGGCGTTCTCCTCGCCGCCCGGGTGGGAGCACGGCTGCACTTCAGCGCATCCGCCGGTCATGTCCTTCGTGAGGCGGCTGACCTCGCTGGCTCTTGTGATCGGGTCATCGTCCTGGCCAATCCGGTCATCCTCGACGAGGCCGCGCTGCCGCAGCGGCTGCCCGGCAACGTCCTGGCCGACTCCGGCGGCGCCCCGCTGTCCACCACCGCCGTCACCGCCTACCGTGACCACGGCCTGGACCTGCGCGAAGGATACGGGCTGACCGAGACAGCCTCACTCACCCACTTCGATGCCGAGGCCAGCAGCGTGTCGCTCGGCACCGTCGGGACGCCAATGCCCGGCGTCAGCACCGTCATCGCGGCAGGCAAGCCCGTCATCACTGTGGCCAGCCCCGCTACCGGCATCCCGCTCGACCCCACTGAACCCACCCATGGCAAACCCCTGGCCACCACTGACCTTGGGATGACTGACAGCTCGCAACGGCTGCGGCTGCTTGGTCGCGCCGACGACGAGCAGATCGGGGGACAGTGGCCGCGCGACACCCTCGACGCTCTCGGCCCACTCCTCGGCCGCCGCTGCGCCCTGATCCGCCACCTCGATGGGCGTGTCCACATCCGGCTCCTGGCACCCGCCGGCGCCGCACTCACCGCCGCGCTCCGCGATAAGGCCGCCAGCATCCTGGACCTCCCACGCGCCAAGATCACGATTGCCTGCCAGGGAACCGCGCCCTTGCTGCATTCGGCCAAGCTCACCCGTCGCGAATCACCGGCTGGCTGAAGCCGATACCGATCCCAGCTGCTGGCTGACGCGAAGCCGGAATCCCGGATCGCAGTCAGAGCCCGAGCGGGCCGGGGTGCCCCCCGGCCGGGTCAGCGTGCGCCGTTGTGCCGGGTCCCGCAACCGGCCTCTCGCTGCGCTCGCCCCGGGCGGGCAGAGATCTTTTCCCGGACCGCGGGCCGTGGTGGTGCTGGTTGCGCGGCTGCTGACCGTCTGGTGGGGCCGGATGGTGCCGGCTTCGCCGGCGCTGCCCTGGCTGGGCCCGCGGGGAAAACATCTTGCCCGCCTGGGCCGGCCGGTAGGTGCGGGCCCCGCCCCTGAACGGCGCCTTGCTGCCCGGACCGCCGGGAGGCGCCCCGCCACCCGGACGAGTTCATCGTCTGCGGAAGGACAGCTCCATGACCATCCACACACCAGCGGCACCCCTGGCACCGGGTGCCCGGAATGCCACGCTGGAGGACCTCGCCGCGCTGCTGCGCGACCAGCAGGCCCGGAAGGTTGACATCGTCGCCCCCGCCACCGCCATCCACACCCGCGGTGCGCGGCTGGTGGTCCGGGAAACGGAACCGGTCCTGGACCCCGGCGGCGTGATCATGACCGCCGGTGCCTACATCCCGACCGATGTCTGCGACCAGGGGGTTGCGGACAAGCTCGGCATCCCCGGCGCCTACCTGCGGAAGCTACGCGAGCAGAAGCCCGGCTTGTACGACGCGAACGTGAACGGCTGGCTCGCTGGGGACGAGCGGAAGTTCCTGCTCCGCTGCCTGCGCGGCGACGGCGGGGGTGGCGCGGCGCGGGCGTTCCTGTCCGACGGGTACAAAATCATCGACAACCTCGATGTGCTGCTCGCCGCACTCGACGGTGTCCGCCAGTCCGGATACCCGGTCCGGATCGACGGGTGCGACCTGACGGAGCGGCGGATGTACGTCCGCATCGTCTGCGAGGAGGTCCGGGTGCTGGCGCCGGTGCTGCTGGCCGGGTATCGCAGCCCGTTCACCGGGGCGGCCGGGGCGGACAACCCGGTCGTGTTCTCCGGGTTCGTGATCACGAACAGTGAGACCGGGTGCGGGGCGTTCACCCTCACCCCCCGGCTGGTCGTGCAGGTATGCCGAAACGGGATGACCATCACCCGCGACGCGATGCGCGCCGTGCACCTGGGTGAGCGGCACGAGGAAGGCGTGGTCACGTGGTCGGGTAACACCCTGGATAAGACGCTGGCGCTGATCACCGCGAAGACCATCGACGGCGTGTCCACGTTCCTGGACCCGGCCTACGTGCAGCGGGCGGTGCGGGCGATGGAACGCGACGCCGGGCACCCCGTCGGCGACCCGCAGGAGACCATCCGGACGGTGTCGGCGCGGCTGCGGTTCACCGACGCCCAGCAGCACGACATCCTGGACCACTTCATCCGCGGCGGCGACGTCACCGCCGCCGGGGTCATGCACGCCGTGACCAGCGTCGCCCAGACCCTCGACGACGCCGACACCGCGCACGAGATGGAGTCGCTGGCGCTGCGGGCCCTCGAACTGGCCGCTGCTGCCTGACCGTCCTTGCCAGCCAGCTCCCCTCCGTGACCGGCTGGGGAGCTGCTGTCTTCACACCCCTTTGGAGGTTCTGTCATGCCCGATAGCACTGTCACGTCTCTGCACCCCCGAACAGCGGCCGCTTACACCGACACCGCGGCGCTGAACGACATCCACGCGCTGCTGACCGCGACCGAACCAAGCCAGTCCGCTCTGGCGGACATCGCGCTGATCCTGACCCGCACCGGCCGGCCGATGACCAAGGCCCGCGACATCGAGGTTTCCACGATCGAGACCGCGCTGGGCTGGCCCGTCGCCTGCGTTGACGCCGGCGACACCAACGTGTACGTGCGGCAGGTCCCGGCCGGAACGGGCCTGCTGATCGAGATCTGCACCCAGACCGACGCCGAGCACAGCGCCCTCACCGTCACCCTCGACGGCGCCGTCCTGCGCCCGGCTGGGCCCGATGACGGCCAGCCCGCCTGACCCCAGCCGCCGTGGCGGCATCACATTCCTTCCCGACCTCCACCGTAAGGAGAATCTCCATGTCTGACCTTCCCGAAGTCACCCCGGACCTCACCGCCGGGGCACCTGACCCAGACCAGCCAGACACCGGCTCCCAGCCTCCGGCCGGAACCGGCATTGTCCGGATGATGATCCCGGTCAGCCAGCTGACTGCCCACCCGGGCAACGTTCGGGAGGACCTGGAACTGACCCCGGAGTTCTGCGACTCGATCGCTAACGCCGGCGTGCGGGTCCCGCTGCTGGTCACCGCCACCAGCGACGGCGGCTACCAGGTCATCGAAGGGCACCGCCGCCTAGCCGCAGCCGCTAAAGCTGGGCTGGAGACGGTGCCCTGTGACGTGGACCCAGGCCGCGCCGAGGATGAGGCCGGCCAGTACCTGGACATGGTGCTGGCCAACAGCGACGCCTACCGGCGCAACTTCGTTCCGGCCGAGGAAGCCGCGGCACTGTTCGCCGCCCACGAGGCCGGCGCGTCCCGGACCCGGCTGCGTAAGGCCACCGGCCGGAAGGCCGAGGAGATCAAGACCGCCCTGAAGGTCGCCCAGATCTCCCCGGAAACCCGGTCCGCCGCTGGGGACCTCACCCGGCAGCTCGACCTAGAGCACCTGGCGCTGCTGGCCGAATTCGACGGGGATGCAGGCGCGGTCTCACGGATCCTCGATGCGCTGCACCGCGGGTACAACGTCGAGTACGAGGCCGAGCGGATCCGCCAGAACCGCGCCGAGGCCGCCGAGCACCAGCGGCTGATCGACGAGCTGCAGGCCGCCGGCGTTCAGATCACCACCGACCTTCCACCCGGGGCCATGCCGTTGTCCGACCTGCTGCATGACGATGCCGACCTCACCCACGAGACCCATTCCACTTGCCCCGGCCGGGGCGCGTTCTTCCTGCCCTGGGATCTGCGGCGCGCCATCTACTACTGCGCCAGCCCGGGGGAGTACGGCCACACGCCGCGAACCAGCCTGTCGTCCCCGCCCGCCCCGCCCGGTACTGACGGCACGGAAAGCGGGGACACACCGGAGCCCGGCACCTCGCCCAGCCCGGCCGGCGAACCGCCCGATCCCACGCGCAGGCTCGTCATCGAGGGGAACAAAGCCTGGCAGGCCGCGGCCGAGGTACGTAAGCGCTGGCTCGCCGACGTGCTGTTCGCCCGCCGGTCCGCACCACGTGAAGTGGCCCAGTTCGTAGCCCGGCAGCTGCTGACCATGCCCGAGCCGCTGCGCACCGGCCTGGCCATCGCCCCGGGCCGGATGAGCTTCAGCGAGGTCACCCGGCAGGACGCGGGCAAGTGGCTGGAGATCTGCGGCACCACCGCAGGCGCCCGGCTGCCGCTGCTGATGCTGGCCCCCATCGCCGTCACCTACGAGTACGCGATGACCCAGGGCGAAGGCCGGAACACCTGGCGCACCGACAACCGCTACAGCCCCTGCCCCCGCACCCAGGCCGGCGACTACCTGGCCTTCCTCGCCAGCGTCGGCCACACACTCACCCCGATCGAGCAGGCGGTGGCCGACGACGTCCCCTGGACCGGTGACATCCCCGCCGACACGCTCACCGGCCCCAGCGACGATGCAGCCAACGATGGCGAGACGGATTCAGCCAGCTCCGGCGGCGGCGACGACCACCCTGTGGCTGACGACATTGGCGAAACCGGCCAAGCCGCCGCCTGACAGTCAGCCCACCGGGAGGGCCGCCAGCACTGCTGGCGGCCCTCCCTTTCCGGCCACCGTCCAGCGGCAGGTAACCGCCAATCTTGGCCTGGGATGACTCCTTAGTGATCATTCAATCGGTTGCACCGAACAGGTCGCTCTGCGCGCCGAAGTTGACCGGATCTGGCTCCCCTCTGTGTCATCCCTGAAGGAGCGGCG
>CAVQPP010000267.1:0-9244 GCA_963714445.1 uncultured Actinomycetota bacterium | reverse complement strand
CGATCTGATCAAGTGGGCCGTCGCCCACACTCGCGCCGAATGGCCAGCAGTGCCCGACCTTGGCATCGTGAGCTTCATTGACGCCGACAGAGACAGAGCCGAAGGAAGTTGTCGGCTGGTCCTACCGGATGGCCGGCTGGACGCATGTTGGCTTCACTGCTGGTGGCCTGTGGGCGTTCCAGCAACTGCCGGACAGGAAGATCGGGCGGCGCAGCAAGCCGACGCCTGCCGCCCTTCCTGTGGTCGGCTAGCGCAGATGCCGCTCTTTGGCGGCGCGGCATGAGGCGGTTTGCCTGCTGCATGCTCAAGGACGAGCTAGACGTCCTAGAGATGCGCCTGCACGAACTCGCGGACCACGTGGACTACTTCGTGATCACGGAATCCCAGGTGCACCCATCGCGGCGTGCCGAAGCCGCTGTACTACGAGCAGAACGCGGAGCGGTTCGCCAAGTGGGCCGGCCAGATCATTCACGTCGTCGCGGGCGTACCCGAGATCCCCGACCCAGCGGATCAGGACAAGGACCGCCTGCGGCGGCAGGCTTGGGCCTGCGAGCACGCCCAGCGGGACGCGGCATGGCTGGCCATCCTCAAGGCCGGGGCGCGGGACGAGGACGTCGGGCTGATCACCGACGCCGACGAGATCCCCTCCCCCCCGGCGCTGGCCTGGGAAGGGCCGGGCGCGGTCTCCCTGTGGATGCGGACCACCCTGTACGCAGTGGACTGGGAAGTTCCACCGAGCTACCCGCTGCCACCCTCGGCTGTCGCGGCCACGGTGGGATTCCTGCGGGAGCAGGGCGGCAGGCTGGGAGCGGTACGGGACAACCGGGCCGCCTACCCCATGATCACCGACGGGGGCTGGCACTTCTCCTGGCTCGGCGGCCCGGAGCGGCAACTGGCCAAGCTGGAGCAGTCCACCTGCCACACCGAACTGCTGGAGCACCCGGAGGCGGAACTGATCCGCTCAGGTGCCCGGTACCGGGACGGGGTCAGCGGGGGCGGGATACCCGTGGTGCCGGTTGAGGCGGATCAGTCGTGGCCGGTGTGGATCAGGGAGCGGAAGGCACCGGCGGAGCGGTTCAGGCCACGCTGACGAGCGTGAACGGCCTGCAACAGATCTCGTCGCTCCATGCGACGAAGGCACGTCGTCGGGCATCGCACGCGTACCGGCGTGCGGTAGATCTGCGAAGCGCCTTCCGACTCAACCACAACCCCGCGTGGTGACCAACAGCGGGACGAACTACTGTCCAGTCCCGCGCAATGGCGACCCTCAGGAACAGTCGCCAGATTAGTGCGCCCCCGCAGGTGGAGTGGCCACCGCAGGATGCGGTTGAACAGGGCCAACTTCGGGCGGCCATAGCGGTTCCAGTCATACGTCACATCCTCCCCCCAGAATGCCAGCAAGGAGCCGCGAGTGCGTGACCTGCTGATCATCACTCCCTCCCGCCGCCGCCCGCCTCGGTGAAGCGCCTTACGGAAGCGGTCGCGGACACCTGTACGGCCCAGACGGCCTGTCTTCGCCTTCGATGACGACGACCCGGACCTTGGCCGACGAATCGATTGCAGCAGCCGGGGTCCCGTCGACGTGGATGGCCCGCGCCAGTCGCATGTGCGCCTGGACGAACCATGTCGCCTGCCGCATCGCAGTCGACCACCGGGCCGCTCGTCCTCCCTGGTGATGACCACGTCCCCCGCACCAAGGGCTGGGACACGATGCTCCTGGACGTCCCTGGACAAGTTCGGGGCACGGGCATCGCCTACGGGAACGACGAACTGGCCCCGGACCTGCCGACCGCCGCCGTGATCACCAGCGACATCGTGAAGGCCCTCGGGTGGATGTGCCTGCCGGGCCTGTCGTCCTACTGCCCGGACAACGTGTGGTTCGACCTGGGCGACGGCGCGGGGTGCCTGGTGCACCGGATGGATGTGATCATCGCGCACCTGCACTGGACGTCCGGGCTGGCGCCGGGCGACCAGACCTACCAGGACGCGGGGGGCTTCCGGCTGGAGCACCCGGACTGGGCGGTCTACCAGGCTTGGCGCAGCGAGCGGATGGCCGAGGACGTGGCGACGGTGAAGGGGCTGATGGCGTGAGCTTCGAGGACGAGTACCACCAGCGGCTCCTGCCGTGGAGCGACGTGCAGTACTGCTTGCCCCGGATGCACGACACGGCGGCGGCGTACCCGGGTGTGGCCATCCTGGAACTCGGGGTCCGGCAGGGCTACTCCACGTCGGCGTTCCTCGCCGCGGCCGAGAAGGCGCAGGGGCACCTGTGGTCCATCGACGTGAACGACCCCGAGGTGCCGGCGCACTGGCTGGACAGTGCCCTGTGGACCTTCATCAAGGGCGACGACGTGGTGGTGCCGTTCTGGGTTCCTGCCATCGACGTGCTGTTCGTGGACACGATCCACACCTACGCGCACACCCTCGCGGAACTGAACCGGTTCGTGCCGATGGTGAAGCCGGGCGGGACGGTACTGCTGCACGACACCGTGTACTCGATGGAGGGTGAGGAAGGGTACCCGGTGGCAGGGCACTGGACACCTTCTGTGAGCAGACAGGGCGAACGTGGGTTGAGCATGGGGGCGGGGAGTTCGGGTTCGGGGAGATCCTGCACCCGAACGGCTGAGTGGTTTAGGCCCCGGCCCGCTTGAAGTAGCCGGCTGGCTCCGTCTCGTCGGCCCCGTCCCATGCCCACGCCGCGAGCACGGCCGTAGTGAACGTCTGCGGCCCAGTGCCCTGGTAGCACCAGCCCCGGTCATAGGTCATGGGGTTGGACTTCGGTGTACGGCAGATGCGCCAGTTGTAGATCATCGGCACCACGTCGATCCAGTGGGTAGCGGTCTCCTTGACACGCCACACGCCGTAGTCCAGCCGCTCAAGCTTGACGCTGCCCAGTCCAGTGCCGCGCCCTCCCTCGTCGAGCAGGCCGGGCACTGCGAATCCATGCCGCATCCCTCAAGAATGCCAGCAAAGGAGACGCCTGTGCCCGTTGACGAGCACATCAAGGTCGCCGTGGTCACGAGTATTTTCGGCGGCTACGATCCCCCCGCCCCCTGGGCCGAGCAGGACCACGACGCCGAGTACGTGCTCGTCACCGACCGCGAGACCGACTGCCCACCGTGGCGCACCGTCGTGGAGCCACGTCCCCGGCTGCATCCCCGCCTCGCCGCGAAGTACGCGAAGTGCCGCCCCGACGCCTACGCGGACGCCGACGTCTACATCTGGGCGATGGCGAACGTGCGGGTCAGCGACCCCGGCATGATCCGCTGGTGCCTCACCGGCCTGCGCAAGGGCCGCATCGCCATCCCCCGCCACCCTGACGCCCCCACGATCAGCCGGGACGCGGACCTGTCGATGGCCCAGGACCGCTACTCGCTCCCTGCCGATGCGCGAGCAGATCGCCCACTACAAGGCACAAGGCTTCCCGGAGACGTTCGGGAACTGGTGGACCGGGCTGATTGTGCGGCGGGGCACGAACCCGGCGTACTACCAGGGCATGGACCCGGCGTTCGGGGACGCCTGGATGGGCGAGATGACCCGGTGGGTGTACCACGACCAGATCTCCCTGCCCTACCTGCTGTGGAAGTGGGGGATACGGCCGGTGGATCTTCCGCAGGGCTGGCTGATGGGCAAGTTCGGGTTCAGCCAGCACGGCCCGGAGCACATCATGGCGGGAGCGCGCGGCATGAAAGTGCTGGTCAGCGGCGGCCTGGGGTTCATCGGCTCACACCTGGCCGAGTCGTTCTTCAATGCCGGGCACGACATCACCGTGCTGGACGTGGCCGACCAGTACGCCCCCATCGACGCCCGCGACTACTTCCGCCACATGAACGTCCGCTACGACCTCGTGATCCACGCTGCCGCTGTCGTGGGGGGCCGGCGGGTCATCGAGTGGACGCCGCTTGACCACGCGCAGAACCTTGAGATCGACGCCGCCCTGTTCGCCTGGGCGCAGCGGACCAAACCGGGGCGCGTCGTCTACTTCTCGTCGTCCTGCGCCTACCCGGTCCACCTGGCCACGCAGAAGCGGCGCCTGCGGGAGACCGACATCGACCTGCGGCGGCCCGGCGTGGCCCGACGAGCTGTACGGCTGGACGAAGCTCACCGGCGAGTTGCTGGCGCAGGACAGCACAGGCCGCGGGCGTCCCCGTGAGCGTCGTACGGCCCTTCTCGGTCTACGGGCCGGGCATGCGTGAGGGGTTCGCTGTCCGGGGCTTCCTGGAGCAGATGCAGCGCCGCGCCGACCCCATCGAGGTCTGGGGCGACGCGGGGCAGGTGCGGGACTTCATCCACGTCGACGACGTGTGCAAGGCCGTGCTGATGATCGCCGGGATGGGCGTGGACGGGCCGCTGAACCTCGGCACCGGCCGGGCCACGTCCCTGGCGGAACTGGCCGTCATGATGGGCAACGCCGCCGGGTACTCGCCGTTCGTCAAGGTGGACGCGAGTATGCCGGCCGGGGTGCCGAGGCTTGTCGCTGACCCGGGGCGGCTGCACGAGTTCTACACGCCCTCTGTGACACTGGAGGACTACTTCGCTGAGGTCTTCCGGTGACACCACGGTGCCGGATCCCGGCTCATGTGCGCGTGGTCCCGGCAGGGATCCTCCGAGCGGTCGCGGACGGTGCCGCCGCGCTCGGCGTCCTCCCGCATGATCTGGCCGAAGATGCCCATCATCTTGACCGCCCAGCGCTCGCTGGTCACGTCGGGGAACCTGCTGGGCAGCCCCGGCCCGTGGGTGCCGTCAAGGTCCATGGGATCAGGCTAGCCGCATGAAGCCCACCGTCGTCTTCACCACCAGCAGCCGGCTCGACTGCGCCACCCAGACGCTCGACTCGTGGCGGGACGTGCGGGGCGTGGAGGATGCGCGGCTGATGTTCCAGTGCGAGCCCGACCTGCCGATGGTGGACCTCGTCAGCGAGCGGGCGGACTTCGGCGCGGAGACGGCCATCGAGGTCAACACCCGCTGGCTGGGTAACGAGGTCAACACCTACGCTGCCCTCGCTGCCGGGTTTGAGACCGGCGCGGACTTCGTGATCTGCGCTGAGGATGACGTTCTGGTGGCGGCTGACGCCCTGGAGTACTTCGCCTGGGCATCCGCCGCCTACGCCGCCGATGAGGACGTGCTGAGCGTCTCAGGCTTCCAGAACGCCGTCCGCGGCGGGACGGGTGAGGTGTTCCGCCGGCAGTGGTTCGTGGCCTGCGTGTGGGGGATGTGGCGGCGCTCCTGGGAACAGGTGCCGGACAGGTGGCCGGGTGGGCCTACGCCGCACTCGTGGGACTGGTACCTCTGCGAACGGATGAAGGAGTCCGGGCAGGTGGCCATTGAGCCTTGCGTGACACGGGGACAGCACATCGGGGTGACCGGGGCGCACGGGTCATGGCCTGAGCATCTGGCTCAGGGAGTGGGAGGCGCAGCGGTTCAGCGCTGAGATCGGGCCGCAGGAGTACGTGGAGGTTGTGCCGACGTGGATCTGAGCCAGATCGGGATCATGTGCACGGCATGGAAAAGGCCCTACTATTTGCGCCCCGTCCTGGAGTCCTGGGCTAACGCCGAAGGCATAGACCAGATCCGCCGCTTCGTCATCTCCATCGGCCCCACCGACCGCTACGCCGAGCAGATGGACCTCATAGAGCGCATGGCTCCCCGCCTCGGTGCTGGCCTGGAAGTCCTGCACCAGAGCGAGGCCGCGGTGAAAGGTGACGGCATCCGGGTCCCGTTCGGCCCGCACCGGGCCATCGCCGAGGCCGTGGACCACATCTTCGCCGATGAGGCCGTGAAGTTCGTGGTGGCCGGCGAGGAAGACGTGCAGGTCAGCAGCGACATCCTGGCCTACATGCGCTGGGCCGCCACCGAGTTCGAGCACGACCCCCGCGTCCTCATCGCCTGCGCCCACTCCAAGGGCGGGCAGGGCTGGGACCTCCAGATCCCCGCGAGGGACGCTGACGCCGACCAGGAAGCGGTACGTCTGCTGCGGTACTACAACCCGTGGGGTTTCGGGACGTGGCGGGATCGGTGGGACGCGATCCTCTCGCCCGAGTGGGACCGGGGCTGTGACAGCGGCGGCCCGATGGACAGCGGCTACGACCAGCACATCCACAGGCGCATCCTGCCCAAGTACCGCATGCGCTGCCTAGTTCCTGACGCCTCCCGTTCACCAGAACATCGGGGAGCGCGAAGGCTGGGCATCCACCCCCGAGAGGTTCCCTCTGCTGCACGCCCAGTCGTTCAGGGAACGGCGGGACAACCCTCAGTACCGGCTGGTCAGCAAGCAGGGAGTGCCCGTATGAGCGTCCGCGTGAACCTTGCTCCGGGCTGCTCCGGATTTCAGATGGAGGACGGGTCTCACTACAAGGCCGGGCAGGCCGGGTGGGCATGTGGACGTGGAGGACCACCACGCCCCCTACATCAACGGCATGTCCGGCAACGGGGACGCCGGGCTGCTGAGCGCCAAGGGCAGGCACTTCCTGGCCACCAAGAAGGGGCGCTGGTGCGCTCCTTGCAGGTTCCTCGCCCAGAGCTGGAGCAAGGACTGCCCGCGCTGTGGCCGGCCTACGGTGCCGGAACCGGAGCGGGAGCCTCTGCGTCCGTCAGTGATACTGCCCTGACCGGCACGCTCGTCATCTGCTGAATGCAGAGATCCAGGTTGTCGATCACGAAACCCTTGACCCCCTTGGAGCGGTAGTCGCAGCGGAGGAACTCGCCCCACGTCATCGGGAACGGGATGTCCAGCCCCATGTCCTGCGCCACGCGCTGCACGTAGCGCACCTGCTGGCGGTCCGGGCAGACGACGTACAGGAACTCCTCGGCCGCGAGCTTGATCAGGTCGGTCGTCTTACCGCCCTGCCGTGGGCGCGCAATGACTTTCACCAGCCCATCATCCACCGATAGGAGAACCCATCATGTCCCTCTGGGCCAGATCAGATCTGGCGTCCGTTTCCGTTTCCCCCGCGCATGGCGGCTGTGGCCTCGTCCACACCCGACCGGCACCCGGCGGGAAGCCCGCAGAACTCTGGGAACTGGACTGCCCCGCGTGCTCGGACCACCTCCGCCACGACCCGCTGTGGTCCACGACCCTCAGCGAGATCCCCGAGACCCACGACGAAGGCAAGGCCCGCGAGGACTTCGACCGCCGGGGTGCCCGCGACAAGGACCAGGTCCTCGCGATGGCCCTGGCCAAGCTCGCCGGCGTGGAACTGCCCGAGTCGCTGCTCCGCCCCATCACCGGGAACATGCCCCGCGCTGTCGCCCTGATGGAGTGCCCGTCCGGGCATCCAGGGAAGCCGGGAGCGAAGTTCTGCGCGGTGTGCGGGCAGCCGATGCAGCAGCCCGTCAACGCCCTGCCCTCGGCGCCGGTTCTGTGCCCGGAAGGCCACCAGAACGCGCCGGGAGGCAAGTTCTGCGCTACGTGCGGCAGCGCGATGGCCCCGGCGCGAGCCAGCAGGCCCAGGAGCCCGCACAGGACGCCGCGAACGGCCGGAAGGTGCGGCTCCGCGACATGCGCCTCGAAGACCTCCAGGCCCTCGCCCGGGAGCGCGGCGTGGACGCCGAGGGTACCCGGATGGACCTGATCGGCCGGCTCAAGACCGTGCCCGTAGCGGCCTAGCAGGAGGTGTGTGAGCAGGGGAGCTGGCCTGTGTGCCCGGTGTGGCGGCCCGAGACGCGGACGTAGCGCACGGGTCAGCGCCCCTGTCGCTGACTGCATCGACTGCGGGGACCCGATCTGCGAGCGGCACGCCGTGGAAGTCCCCGCCGAGCTCGGCTACCGCTGCACGAAGTGTGAGCGGGCCCGCAAGAAGGCCCCGGCCCCGTGAAGTCCCCCGGCACCGCCTCAGCCAAAACCAGCGGCAAGAAAGCCAAGGCCGCCGGGTCCAAGAGCGGAGGGAAGTTCCCCACGCCGAAGCAGGAGCGCCACCAGTACCGGGGCGAGGCACGCCGGGAGGACGCCAGCGCCCGGCGTGAGGAAGCCGACGCGGCCCACCGCCGCGCCGAGGCCGCCCACTACCAGCAGGAAGCGGCTAAGGCCGAACGGGAAGGCCACAAGGGGGAAGCGACCTACGACCTCGCCAAGGCGCGGCGGGAGGACGCTGAGGCCCGCAGGGACATGGCCAGGGCCCGGCACAACGAGGCGAAGGCGCGGCGCAACCGGCACAAGGCCGCGAGGGTGGGGCTTGCCGTCCCCGGCGCCATCTCTGACAGGTGGATCCTGGGCGGGAACGGCTGGCATCAGGGATGCGCCGCGGTCGCCCTCGCCAACCATCTGTACGCGGCCACAGGACTGCGCGTGAGCGATGGGGACGTGCTTGGGCTGTACCGGCTCACAGCGGATGACCCGGCGCAGGGAGCGAGCATCCAGGCCACGCTGGAAGCGGCTGCGGAGTACGGGCTACGCGGGATGCGGCCGGCGTCGTTCGGGCCAGCGAACTGCGGCCTGGCTACCCGGCCTTCCGGGGCGGTCAGGATCGCCCGACGTCACCAGGCCGCAGCAGACCAGAGCGTACCCATCCTCCTTGACCTGCGCCTCCAGCAGGCACAGCGCCATCAGCCCGTCTGGGACTGGGCGCCATCGGCCGACTGGGGAGCACACGCAGGGCTGCTGGCCTCAGACCGGGTGATCACCTGGGGGCGGGAGGTTCCGGTGACGGGGGACTTCCTGGCCCGGCAGGTGGCAGGGGCGTGGCGGGTGGAGTGGCCTTCCGCCATGCTCCGCGAGCCGCACCGGCCTGCTCCGGCATGCCATGCCACGCGCCGGGCCTGCCGCACGGCCGGACGATCCGCCGCTACTGCCCGTACTCGTGCCCCGCGAATCATCACCATACCCAAAGGGGGGGATGCATCCCCCGTGCCTCCCGGCATAACCGGCCCACTCACGCCGTATATCAGTCCCAGGTGACGCGCTTGACCGGCTGGCCCGTCGGCGTTGACTACTCAACACATCCCGATGGGCACGACAGTGACCACGGGCCAGAAGACGGCCGCGCTCTACAACATGTGCCAGAGCGCGACCCCGCAGGTGGATTCCTACTGCAACCAGCCCCTGCGCGCCACCCTGACCACGGAAACCCAGTCCGGCCCGGACTACTACCTGACCGTGCAGGTGGGTCCGGCCTGGGCAGGATGGAACTCCAGCGCTGGCCCGTCACCCAGATCATCGCCGTCCAGGTCGCCGCCGCCGCCGCTTCCCGCGCCAGTGGACCACTGTCCCCGCCGGATACTGGGACATCGAGAAGCCACCCAGGGCCTC
>CAVQPP010000266.1:0-3352 GCA_963714445.1 uncultured Actinomycetota bacterium | reverse complement strand
ATTGCAGGGCCTCTACGGGACGAACGCGCCGAGCGGGGCCGGTGAGGGCGGCCAGGCCATCCTCATCGCCCCCGGCTACGTGAACTGGTGCAACGGCCGGAACGGGCTGCGGGTGCAGGTCCAGTACATGCACGGCTGGCCGCACGCGGGCCTGGCCGCCAGCGCGGGCTCAGCGGCGAGCAGCCTCGCCGTGGACGACTGCACCGGCTGGGGACCGCCCGGCACCAACTCGGCCGCCAACAGCACCTACGGGGCCACCGGGGTCATCTACGACGGGGCCAGCCAGGAGACCATCCAGTGCACCTCGGCGTCGGCAACGGCGGGCCCGGGGACACTGACTCTGTCCTCGCCACTGAGCTACACCCACAGCGCCGGGGTGATGGTGAGCGCCCTGCCAGCCAATGCCATCTGGGCCAGTGCCCTGTTCACCGGCGCCGACGCCCTGACGAGGGGCGCGACGACGACGACCGTGCGGAACATCTCGGGTCACGCCGGGGGGCCGAGCGGGGCCGACGAGCTGAGGATCGACGCCGAACTGAAGCTGCGTCCCTATCGCACTACCGTGTAGGAGCGCGCCGTGACCTTGGTGTCGTGCATGCAGTTCCTGAAGACCACCCTGGATGGGCTCACGTGGCCGGCCACCATGGAAGCCCTCCCGAACCCCCCCGGCCCGCTCAGCGCGCACATCACGGCCCCGAACCCCAACGTGCTGGCCAGTTCGCCCAACGCGTACATCTGGTTCCTGCGCGGCACCGAGAACCGGGACGGCGCCAAGTACGGCGCCGGCACGATCCCCGTGCCTCCTACCAGGGCGGCCCGTCAGGCACCAAGGCGGTAGAGCACTACATCCCCATCTACATCATGTGGGACGCCATGCAGGGAGACCCGAACTTCTCCACCCTGTTCCCGGGGATGGTGGACGCGATCCGGGCCGTCCTGCGGGTGGTGCCCGATCCAGGCGAACCGATCACCGACCCGTGGACCGGGGAGCAGTCCTGGGTCGTGGATGTCGGTGAGACGATGTCCTACGACCTGGATCTGTGGGCCACCGAGAACCAGATGCTTGAGAAGTGGAACTGCATGCTCACGTGCCCGATTGTCGAGGTCATTGCGGGGTGACCTCGGCCCAGTGCTGGGCGTAGCCCTCCCGGTGCTTGTAGCCGCTGGCCAGCAGGCGCAGGGTGTGGCATGGCCACGCTTCCCACTGGCAGTCCCGGAGGGGATCGCCAATCTGCCAGCCATCCGCATGCTCGTCCAGGATGGCCAGTTCCGCCTCGCAGCGGGCCACGGTGTTGCGCGGGTCCTGCCGGCGGATGTGGTCGGCCTCCCTGCGCCCGTCGTTCACGATGGCTGTCGGCAGGTCGCTCTCGCGGACCCGGTCTTCCTCGGGCTCGTTGTTTTCCCGCTCCCAGGAAACCAGCGCGGTCCAGAACTCGTGGCGCGGGAATGCGCGATCGTGGGGGTCGATCCCAAGGGCGGCAGTTATGGCGTCCGCCTCCGGCATGCGCTCTGGGTTGACCTGCCCCGGAGGGTCGGTGTCCCACCGCTCTGGTGCGAAGCCGCCACTGCTGATGATGAGCGCGGCCGACTTGTCGCCCTCAATCTGCTCCCGCAGCCACTTCACCGCTTCGTCGTTCACTCACCCATCATCCCCGGAAGGACCGTGTGGCGGAACGCTTCACCTTCACAGGCCAGGGCACCCTGGGTTATTTCTCCTACGCCGACCGGACACCGGCCGCATGCTCGTCGCCGACCCGGGCGGCACCTACGGCATCCGCGCGACCGAGCAGGGACTCGTGGTCCCGCCCCCGGACGGCCGCTGGACGACCGCGGAAGCCCCGGCCGCGCCCTCCTGGTCGCCGCCTCCCTCCGTGGCACCCACCTTGAGCACGGGCACCACGGCCACGATCAGCGCTGAGGGGAGCGGAGCCTGATGGGCGCCGTAGGCACCATCCCGAGCCTCATCGCGCCGTCGTCCAAGTCCTGGCTCGGGGTCGGCCGCGAGCTGGTCCCCGGCCTGAACCCGGTCCTGCCGACCAACACCATCCCGCTGGACATGTCCTCCTACCAGCCCGAGGACACCCCCAAGTTCCTGCACGACGAGGCCATCCGCGGCGTGATGGCGCAGCTCTACAACGACATCCTGGGTGTTGAGGACGCCACATTCAGCTTCGGCGGCCCGATGTTCATGGATGTCGGGGGATTCTGGGTAGACAACGCGTTCGGGGACCTGTCCACCACGGGCACCAGCGCGACGAGCACGACGACAGTGAACACCGCAGGGACCATCGGTGCCACCTCACTGGTGCTGGCGTCTGGGTCCGGGTACTCGTCGGCCTCCTCCGTGCAGATCGACACGGGGTCCGTGTCGGAAGTGGTGGTGCTGTCCTCGCCCCCTGCCGGGGGGACGATCACTTTCGCCAACGACCCGTTGCGCTTTACGCATGGGACCGGGGTGGCGGCGTCCGTGGTGGTAGCCCCATACACGCACACTTGGGCCATTCTCAATTCTGGGAGCGGTCAGCCCCCAACTTTGAGTCTCAGCGACTTTACAAACCTGACCCCGACCGTGGGTGCCCGGACCTACCCGTCCGCCTGTGTGTCACAGATGGACTTCACCGGGAACTCCGAGCAACTGCTCATGCAGAAGGTGTCGGGGAACTCGTGGCTATCCGCGCCGGCCACGCAGACGCCGACGAACACGACCGCGTTCACCATCCCGCAGCCGAACTGGCGGTCCACGGTGAGCGTCGGCGGATCGCAGGTCTACAACGTGACCGAGTGGACCGCAGCGATCAAGCGTGTCCTTCAGGTCTACTGGACCGCGCAGAACGCCCAGACGCCGTACATCATCGCCCGCGGCGGACTGGGCATGAGCATCGGCCTGAACTTCAGGGTGGCCTCGGACGAGTCGGCCCTGAACGACATGCTCTCGTCCGGCCCGCTGGCTGTGCAGATCCAGCTCGACAACGGGCTGACGAGCACCAGCCACCTTCAGCTCACGATCACCGCGACCAAGGCGCAGACGGAGAAGTCGAAGCCGACGAGGAATGCGGTTTTGATCGGCTACGACAACCAGCTGGAGTGTGTCGCCAATACCACGGACGTCGGTGGCAGCGGCGGCATCGGGCCATGCACGGTGAAGTTGATCAACAACATCCCAACCTACTGATTCAGTAGGACTCCCAGTTCATCTAGCGGAAGAGAGATGCCTGTGCCACGTGCCGAGTTGCCGAGTGGAGCGTGGGCCGAGTACCGCGACAAACTCCAGGCCCGCGACAAGTTCGCGGCCCAGGGCGGGTTCACCGTCGAATGGCAGGAAGGCAAGCAGATCATGCCTTCCGGGGTCTCC